>NZ_JAUBTU010000027.1:0-82492 GCF_036705085.1 Microcoleus sp. B6-A1 | reverse complement strand
ACTCACGCTTTGTCTCGGATGATTCACTTTTACCCCCTCAATCCGCGTATGTGCCAGTTGGGGGTGCGGAATGTGGGATCTAACGGATGGAAGAAAGAACGAAAAAGGAAGAAGGAATCGAGGGAGCATCCAGATTTTGGGTAGTGATCCCAAGGGAAGGATGAGAGAATTAGAGACAATGCTATAACCAGTGGTTGGGATACGTCCTTTCTGCCGCTAAATTATTAAAGATGACGGCGCACAAGACCAAGATTATTGAGCCCTCAAAAGCAGGTGTTAGCAAAAATTTCCAGTCTGGTTGGGTCATCATGACGACTAAGGCAACTGCTCCCGAAGGCGGATGTAGAGTTCTGGTAATCTGCATAATGCCGATCGCACTAGAAACAGCCATTCCCATCGCCCAAGGAGAAGAACCGACAAAATGCAGAATCATTAAACTGGTGAGAGCAGCTAAGAAATTGCCCCCAATGACATTCCGGGGTTGAGCCAAAGGGCTCTCAGGGACACCAAAGATCAGAACGCTTGTAGCGCCAAACGGAGCCATTAGTAAAGGAGAATTAGTTTTTACAGCCAGATAGGACGTTGCAGTAATTGCCAAAAAACTGCCAATCCAACTCCAAACAATATGCCGAGGATGAGGTCTGTCTATTGGGCAGGCTAATGGACACGATCGCCATCTCCCAAAGGTTTTAAACCAATAACTTTCCCATTTCAGTTGAATTTTTTTACGGTCTATCATAAATCAGGTTACTTGATAACCAGGCTTCTTAAATTGTCGGAACTAGCCTCCGCTAAAGTTAAGATATCATAACAATTTGTCAAAAAGTAGCTAAAGGCACAGATTTTTTACTTCTAGGCTACTCAAGCTGCTGCTAACCACTCGGTTGGAACTCACATCGGGCACCATTCTCTCTTAACAGGCTTTCCCGCCTGTTCCACAAAGAGTAGATTTTCCTCTTGTGGAACGGGCCCCAGAGCCCGTTCATCAAAGGCTTATTGACAATGGTGCAACATCTCAGTTGGAACTGACTAGCGAGTTTGGTCGGTTTGGCAACAGACGTTATCGGCAGTCGCAAAACTTCACCGTTAGCCGTCAGAGTTATTGATGAGGGTAAAGCGAGAGGTTATTTGTAAGGTGCCAGGCCCAGTAAGCGTAAGCTGGATTGGAGTCAATATTGGTTTTCTTTGACTTGCGGGCCGAGATTGGTTAAAGGGGGGAAAGTTTGGCTGTCTCCTTTATCGGAAGGTTTTAAAGATTCTCATGTTGTGGGCGTGGGTTCGAGAACGGCGATCGGCTTTCCCGCTTCGAGAGATAAGTTATTTTTGGTAACTTTTTTTGATAGTTTGTCTTTGGAAGCAGAAGCTAAAGTTATGCAAGCGATGGCGTCCCGCCCTCGCCCGTGCTACGGCTGTTTTGAAGCGATGAATTTGGACGGTGGTGCTTCCGTGGGTTTGGCTCATCAAGGGCAGATTTTATTGCCGCCGGGACGGAATTTGACGAATGTCCTGGTGGTTTACCATCGCGAATATCCAGATCCTGCTCAATTAAAACAGTCTTGGGAACGCTTTCAAAAGGGATCTCGACCAGCACCGGACAAACCAGTGTTTTTTGATTGAATCGGCAATTACTATAATATGAAGTAAGCTTTTGCAGGCAAAGATTATGACAGCAACAAAAGAAAGAACTTGGACAGTCGAAGAATATCACCGCATGATTGAAGCTGGCATTCTCACAGAAGGTGATAAGATTGAATTGCTAGATGGGAGAATTGTTGAAATGAGCGCACAAACTCCACCCCATGCTGCTACAACCCAACGCAGCGATCGATATCTACAACACCTGCTAAGAGATTTAGCATTAATTCGCGTGCAGTTGCCAATTACTTTAGCAACTTCGGAACCGGAACCAGATATAGCTATTGTTTGTATCGATCCGGGAGATTATCGCGACCATCACCCAAATCCTAGCGAAATCTTGCTGTTAATTGAAGTTTCCTACTCGACCTTACAAATTGACCGCCGGGAAAAGGCCCCGATTTATGCGAGAGCAAATATCGCTGAATATTGGATATTAGATGTAGCGGCCCGCGAGGCATATATTTATCGGAATCCTGCACCGGGAGGCTATCAATCTGAGATAGTTGTTGCAGATAATGCTGCAATTAGAATGCTAGCTTTTCCTGAGATTGAAATTAGCTTTTCAGAACTGTTTTTGCCTGTTTAGTTTGTGTTTGAGCTTTAACCGCAGATGGAGCCGATAAACGCAGATGGACGCAGATAAAGAGTTAAAACCAAAATCTTTGGGAGGGGTTTAAATTTCAAAGTTTTGGTAAAAGAGAAAAAGGAATTCAAGGGCGTTTTATGTCAAATATTGAATTATTAGCCCAACTTCGTCAGTTATCCCGTGCCGCAAACTTTCAAATTATGCAGTTTTTAATCGCTGAATTAGCGAAAAAAGAAGGAATTGTAATGGGTAATGAAGCTGCCGAAATTATGTATTCAGTGCATACGTCTAATAGTGCCGCCGAGCAATTGATGCAGTTAGTAGAAACAGAAAATAAGCCAACTCAAAATGTTTAAGGGTAGGTGATATTCTTTTCAACATAAACGAGATGAATTTTGTGTTTTAGCTGATGTTCCGTATCTGCCTTTAACACTAATTTATCAAAATCGTTCTGTTGAGGTTATGGGGTTACTGGATACAGGAGAAGCGTGTTAATGTTTTGCCCTATAATGTTGGGGTGCAATTAGGGGCAAGTTGGGAAGAGCAAAGATTTTCTGTTACTTTAGCGGGTAATTTAGCGAGGAATGAGCATACATGGAAAGCATGACCGTAAAAGAGTTGATGGAGGCTTTGGCAGAACACGACCCCGAAGCCATAGTTTACGCTTATATTCCCCAACGTTATCTCAAGCCCATTTTCTACGAAGCGTCCTTCACAATTGAGGAAGTTGTGGAGGGCGAACGCAAGCGGGTTAACCTGTTCCCCTTTGAGCCAAAAATTGACTGCGATGATTTGAACTCATGGCCTGAATCGTTTCGCCCTGAGTATGTTCTGCAAGAAGAACGTGACGATGAGTAATGGTGTAGGGTTTTGGTCTGTGGAGGTTAAAAGTTTCCTGCTTTGATGTGGCTCGTCGCGGGTGTCGCCGTATCAATTTCCTCCGGTTGCCCTAAAATCTCCTCATCCGCAGTCGGGCGATACACCCAATCCACAAACTGCCCCCATAACCCCCCTACTCAATCGTTTTTGGATAAGTCCTGCATTCCCTACGGAGAGTTTTGCCACTCGGCGGTAAGATTGCGGAAATTGTATTTAGATGCACCGGGATGACAAGTAACGCAACTGCTGATATTTGCAGGTTGTGGCAATTTGACTTTGGGGTGCAGTGCTTTGAAATAGCGAGAACTGGCGACTCGGTAGGCGAGTTCTTCGTCTTTGGCTTGGGGACGGGAAAAAGTTTGCAGGTAGTTCCAGACTAGCAGGCGGGGCGGGTCTACTAGCAGTTTGATGGTTTGTCCGTAGTGTTGGGAATCTTGCAGCAATCGGCGCCAAGTTTCTGTAGGTAAGACTTGCGGCGGTAAAGCGATGTGACAGGTGGCGCAGTTTTCTAGGTACAGTTGCTGTCCGAGTTGGTAGCGTTCGGGGATGCGATCGACCGTACCAGTATCCTCGATCGAAGACACCTGAGCAAGTCGCGCGGGAGTGCGAGAATAGGCAGTCTGAGCTGCAACCCATCCGCCGCAGGTACAGCAGATAATTATCAACACTAGCAACGTTGAGTAAAGCCCCCGCAAGCCTACTCTGCGACGTTTGCGGGGTTTTTCCTGTTTCATAATTCTGAATTTATTTTTGGTTAAATCACTGGTATGCTCATGCCTTCGCGGGCTAAGCAGCTATTGGCGAACGCTGCCTGCACCTCTGCTTCTACGCCATCAAGAAAATTGTCGTCGTGACCCGGATCATGGTGAAACATCACGATCTTTTTGACTCCAGCAGCTTTCGCTATTTCTACTCCTGCTTGCCAAGTCGAGTGTCCCCAACCGACTTTCGGGGTTTTGAAGTTGTAATACTCTTCGTTGGTGTAGTTAGCGTCGTAAATCAGCACGTCGGCGTTGCGAGCTAGGTGTAACACGTTGTCGTCGAGGCGATCGGGAAAATGTTCTGTATCGGTGCAGTAGACGGCCGTGTGTCCCTGCCAGGTGACTCGATATCCGATCGCGGTGTTGGGATGGTTCAGCAGTGCCGTTTCTATTTTCACATCGTCGAGTTCGATAATATCCCCAGGCGTCAAATCGTTGAATTTGAGGTCTGACTGCATCACCTGGATGGGGACGGGAAAATTGGGGTGCACCATTTGGTCGGCAAGACGGTGTTTGATTGTAGTGCCGTTGGGGGCGATCGCACCGTAAATGTGAAAGCAGTTCCCTGGGATAAAGGCGGGAGTAAAAAACGGAAACCCTTGAATGTGATCCCAGTGAGTATGACTAAAAAACATATGGGCTTCCACCGGCATTTGCCGCAGCAGATTGAGGCCCAGAACTCGCAGGCCCGTACCACCGTCAAAGATCAGGCGTTTTTTGCCCAAGCGCATTTCTACACAGGAGGTGTTGCCTCCGTAGCGCAGTGTTTTGGTGCCGGGGGTGGCGATGCTGCCCCGCACGCCCCAAAACTGAACGACAAACTCGGTCAAAGGACTATTTTCCATAGTGGCTTTGCGATCGGAGGGCTGTGGATTGGCTAGAGAGGGTGCGGAATCTGGCATTTTTTTTAGTTTTGGCGGCAGGAACTTGGGAGTTGAAATCTTAGTTTTTACTTTTTAGTTTTTAGCAATCTGTACTATAATAAAGCGCTGGATCGGGAAACCATTCGAGTGCCGCACACTTGGGCTATTACAAGCCTAAACCGTACCGGTTGGTGTAGGAGATGTCACGCTTGAGAGATTATTTTTTGCACCCTGCGGGCTGCCCGGCGTGTTCTGTGTTCTGAGATTAAGATAGCGCCGATCGCTCTAAGTGTTAGGGTAAAATTTCCTCAAACGTAGAACGCATTCCTCTGGGGTATAATTCGCGCTTCATCTTACTCTAGGAGTAGTATTTTTTTCAAGATTGGGGCAGGGGCGGGGTTTTGGGGAATGCTGTTCCGGTGACTCGGCATTGACGACGGATTTGACCTTCTAGCTACCCGTTCCTCGACTGCATCGCCTGACGTGCAGCATCGCCTTAAGTTCGGCCCTCTGAGTTTTTAGTCGGGTTGCAGTCGAGGAGTGCGGGCTAGGGGCTTATTTGCGATCGGCTGCGATGCACTTTTCCACTAAGGGCATGACTTGATCAACATCTTGCCAACCCAGAATTTCCGTGACTTTTTTCTCCAAATTTTTGTAGGTTCTAAAAAATTCGGCTATTTCGTCCAAGCGGTGGGGGGCTACGTCTTTGAGGGACTTATAGTGAGCATAGCGGGGGTCTTTGTCGGGAACGCACAAAAGTTTTTCGTCCCTGTCGCCTCCGTCGATCATTTCCAGCATTCCGATCGGACGGGCTGCGATTATGCACCCTGGAAATGTGGGCTCATCCATCATGACCATGCCGTCGAGGGGGTCGCCATCATCGGCTAAGGTATTGGGTATGAAGCCGTAGTCGCACGGATATTGGACTGAGGAAGAAAGCACCCGATCGAGAGCAAAGGCTTGTAAGTCTTTATCAAATTCGTACTTGTTTTTGCTACCGGCGGTAATTTCGATGAGGACGTTGAGCAGTCCTGGTTTCGGCTGTGCCGGAATTAGCGATAAGTCCACAACAATATCTCCAAGTTAACAGATCTTCGGGGGAGAGTGCTACTTGCCAAACCCCTTTGATAGCATTTTACGGGCGATCGGGCCTTTCGGCTGCATGAGATTGACCGAAAGCGGGGGAGTGTGTCGCCGGCTGGGAGAATACACGCTTTCGGGCGTCCCGCCCATCCCACACAAAAGAGAGCGGACGGGCGTCCCGCCCATCCCACACAAGAGAGAGGGGACGGGCGGGACGCCCATCCCACAGTTTGAGAGGGGAATGCTTTGTTTGGGCGAGGGAGATATGTTCAGAACCATTTATTCTGTTTACCGTCTGTCAAAATTATTTTAATTTTCAATCCCAACCACTGGCTTAGTTCTGTTGCTAACCACTTGATTTCTGATTCACTTAGTCCCTCCTTCTCTCCTAACTGATATTTGTGGTTGCCTGCTTGAACTATCATCTGATAGACTTTCCCTAATCTCACTTCCGAGTGGCGCTTCTGCATAAGTAATGATGCCGCTTGATATAACTCTCTAGGGATTGAAAAAGCAAAAATCATAACTTTTATAACTTTTATAACTTTTACACCAATACCGCTGTTTCTATATTCACGTTGTTGAATTTCCAACTGGCAAATCTCGTTTCTGGGAGATGGCTTGGCATGATTCCATCTCAACCCCAGTAGATGGCTGCTACAGGAGATTTGCTGGCTATCGATTCTGAGGCGCCTTTCTCGAAATAGTGCAAATATCAACTTTAGTCCTGCCATACATAACAAACTTCCTGATATTATTATAAAAAATTGGGGATTTATCTTTAACGCATCGCTCAACATATCCCTTGCTATAAATGAGACAGGACTCGCAGATACCACAGCCGAAAGCGTGGCAATTAAACCAAAACCGATGCCTGGTGGCGGAATTACAATTTCTATAAACTCGGAGTTTTTTGTAAGTTTAATATCGCTGCCTTGTGGCTGCAGCACCACCATAGGATTTTTGTTGATCAGGCGGGGATTTTTAAGCCCTCGCCATGCTTCCCTAGCCGAAGATAACCGTTTGGACAAACTTGGTTCTGTCATCCACTCCAGCCAATCTATTAAATTAGGATTGACCTGCGGTACCCGATCGGCAAATTGAATTTTCAAATCCTGCTGCGACAGTTCGGTGGGATGCAAACCCGTTACCAAATAAATTAAAGTTGCACCTAAACCGTAGAGGTCAGAAGCCGGAACCGAGCGCCCGCCAAATTGTTCCGGTGCCATATACCCGTAAGTTCCCACTACTGTAATTGTGCCGCCAAATTTTGCAGCTTGGTTCTGCACCGAACCGAAATCAACTAAATAAACTTGTCCGACCGAGTTACCTGATCTGCTGTGCAGTAAAATATTACTGGGTTTAATGTCACGGTGAATAACAGGCGGATTTTGCTTGTGCAAATAATTCAAAATTGCTAACAGCGATTTAGCTAATTGTTTTACCTCGCTTTCGCTAAAAGTACGCCCCGATCGCAAATGCTCTTGCAAAGTTTTTCCCTCTACATAAGTCTGTACCAGCGCAAAGCTTTTACTGTTTAGTTCGTCAATTTCCAGGTAATCGAGGTAGCGCGGAATTGCTGGGTGAGAAAGTGCTTTTAAAGTTTCCGCTTCCCGTTCAAATAGCTTGAGGTCTTGCCATTCAAAATCGCTGCCGAGGAATAGCTGTTTGATGACAACTAATTCTTGAGTTTGTAAGTCACGAGCCAGCAGCGTTTGGCGACCAGTTTGTTTTCCTAGTTGTCGCTGCACTTCGTAGCGTTCTGCTAATATTTTGCTGGTCATATTTTTTTACATTAATTTGAGTGTGAGGGGAGCGTCGGGGTTCAGAAACCGGGTTGTTTAGCGAGTCTGGCGGTTGTAATGCGTCTTTTCGTAAAAACCCGGTTTATTTGCTCGGAGTGAGTCCAGAACTGTAAATTTTAGATTACAGTCCACTTTCTTTTTGATACCACCGGGCAATAGACTTGCTACTTGCCCCCATTGACAGTCCTGCAATTAGCGACGGTGCTAGCACGAAAATAATCTCAAAACTCAAATCGTTTAGCTTATTCCAATCCATTATCCGAAAGTAGACGATGCTTATCGAGGTACAGAGTACAATACTAATTGCAGTTAAAACCTGTCGGTGAAGTTTGGGATTAGTTAGGGGAAAAAACCACAAGCGCGTCACAATTCCTACGATTATTCCGTTCCCCAACCCCAGCAGCAAGCCGAGAAAAAGACCGATAAATCCTCCTAAAATTGTCGCCACTACCGGAAAAATAAAGGTTCCGTAAATTGCTGCACAAGCTCCTACACCTAGAGTGCCCATCCAAGTGCTGCGCCCGATCGCATTCTTGAACAACCTAGAGGTATCTAGCGTTTTTCCCAGTCTCAATGTCTGGGAATATTTATTTATTTCCTGTGGTTTTTCTAGAACTTCTTTGGCTATTTGGACTGAGGCGGGACGGCATTCTAAACTCGGATGCGTCATCCACTTCAGCCAATTGGTAAAAGCGGGACTTAGTTGGGTGAATTGCTCGAATTCAATCTGCAAATCTTGCTGTGGCAAGTCGGCAGGATGCTGCTTGGTAATTAAGGCGATTAATGTTGCTCCCAAGCTGTACAAGTCGGAAGCTGGAACTGCTCTGCCGCCAAATTGTTCGGGCGGCATATAGCCATAAGTTCCGACAACGGTGACTGTTTTTCCTTGTTGGGTTGCTAGGGTTTGAACTGCACCGAAATCGACTAGGTAGACTTCGCCGACGCTGTTTCCCGATCGATTTTTGAGTAAAATATTGCTGGGTTTAATGTCGCGGTGAATGACTGGGGGCTGTCGCTGGTGCAGGTAGGCGAGGATGTCTAATAATGCTGTGGCTAATTGTTTGACTTCGCTTTCGCTGAAGGTGCGGCCGTCTGAGAGATATTCTTGTAGGGATTTGGCTGCGATGTAAGTCTGAACTAGGGCGAATCCTTTGCGGTTGGGGGTGTCGATTTCAAAGGAGTCTAGATATCGGGGAATTGCGGGATGGGATAGGGATTTTAAGGTTTCGACTTCTCGCTGGAACAGTTTTAAGTCTTCCCAGTTAAAGTCGCTGCTGAATGACAGGAGTTTGACTACTACTTGCTTTTGGGTTTTTAAGTCGCGGGCGAGTAAGGTTTGCCTTCCTGCTTGCTTGCCGAGCCGCCGATCGCACTGATAGCGATCGGCTAATATTTCTTTTGACAAATCGCCGATGTTTTCTCCGCTCATGTTCTCTTGCCCTAGAACCGATTAAACCTAGTGTAGTTGACAAAAGCGCAATAATCGGAAATGTTTGGGCTAGGGCAAAAAAAATTTTATGTCAAATAGCAACCGCCTTTAAAAGCCAGCTTTCTGGCACAATCAAGACGCGCCTGAGTTAAGCTGGAATTTAATTTTGGATTTGCTTGTAAAGTGACTGCACTACGTCGAGCAGACTCAAGACTTGCTGCCATTCGGGGGCATCGGGGTTGTAGCTTTTGGCGCGCTGAGTTTTCAAACTGTGGTGCAAGAGGGAAAGCAGCTCGTCTGGAGACTGTAAGGAATTTTCATCTTCATCTGCTGGGGTTTGGGCTGCATTTTCTTCGATATCTTCTTTAATTTTTTGTGCTCTATCGGCGAGGGCTAAAGATCTGCCCGCCAGGTTTTCCGGCATTTTTGGCTGTTCCGACAAAGACGCGCTGGTTAGTTCTACCAATAGTTGGCAGACTCGATCGACCCATTCGTGATCGTTGACTGAAAAGGAACCAGATTTGAACACTTGCCCGTCAGGTCTTTGCTGAATGCTTTGTACCTTCTGGATCAGAGGGATAGCCTTAACAGTGATGTTTTCCGGGATTCTGGGGATATCTGACAGCGAGCTCCGAGCAATCTCCAGCAATAGTTGGTAAACCTGATCTACCCACTCAACATCTCCCGATTGCGAATTCCAATTATCCATAACTGACGCTAGTGGTTTTCTATATCTAAGACTAGAACATTGACTATCTGCGAAGGAAGCTCTTGTTAGGAGCCGCTAACGCTATTAAGACTTACGCGGGCGGGGTGAGAAACCCGGTTTTTGAGCGGATGTTTCGTCGCCTTTCTCCAAGATTTTTCTCAGAAACCGGGTAACGCTGCAGCCAGTCATAACTATTTTTAAGCGCTTCAAATAATAGAAGTGCTAAGTTTGTTGCCGTAGGTAGTGCGAACGAAACACGTAGGGCGAAACCCCCGCATCTCGCTTGCAAATTCAAATCCCGTTATATAACCATAATACCTGTTGGAGCTTATTTACAATTACCTCAATAGGATATTAAGGTTAATTGGTGGTGGGATGGGAGGCGCACCCCCGATCGCGATCGCCCCCACCCCGAACCCTGGCACCACCGCGAGGATTTGCTGTGGGCTACTGCTATTTTTCTGTGAGATTCCACACACCATCCCAGTTGAGTACGTCTGAAAACCGATGTTGAAATAACATACAGCGATCGACGTGCAATTTAGCTGCCTTGTTTTTCGGGTCAACTTCCAGAACGGCGTTAAATTCGCGTTCAGCGTCTTTAAAGGCTTGCTTGGCTTTTGGTTCTAAGGCTTTCTTAAACTCGCTCAGCAGTTTTTTCACCCGATCGAGTCCCAGGTTTTCAAATTCCTCATCTAACATTTCTGCAACTGTCTCGCAGGCGCGACTTTTAATTTTCGCCTGCAATAGCTGCCTGATCTCTGCCGGTTTCAGCCGCTTGATTTGGGGATTTGATGGTTCTAAGATGTCTGCTTCCAACAGCTTTTTGACTTCGCCTTCTTGCAAGTATTTAATATCGTCTGCTGATAGGGGCTTGATTTTTGCTTGCAGCAGCATTTTCGCTTCGTCTTCCGAGAGGTTTTTGATGCCTTCCAATTTCAGCAGTTGGATTTCTGGCTGCAACAGTACGATGAGTTTGTCTGCTTCGGACAGGTTTTTCGGGTCGTACTCTGACAGCTTTTTCAGTTGATATAACAGCTTCCTTAGTTCGTGTTCCAACTGTTGCTCTAGATTGTAGGACAGTTTCTTAATCTCTGCCTCTGGCATTTCGGCGACATCCTTTAAGATGTTTTTCACCTCACTTTCTGAGAGTCTTTGGCTGACTGGAGTTTTGTAATGTTCGCGCCCCTTCGTGTAATGTTCTATAATTTGTTGCTGTGTTTCGGTTAGTGACTTGCCCACTGGCGAGTATCCCTCGCGGATGCCGACGAGTTCGTAAACGATTACAGGTTCGCTTTTGCCTTTGACAGTAATAAAGTCGAGTTCTCGCACGTACAGCCGATCGGCATAATCTCGGTAAGTATTGTCGCTGATGATCAAGTCGGTGCCGTACTGCTTGCTAGCGCCTTCTAAGCGAGAGGCGAGGTTAACGCCGTCTCCGATCGAAGTCAATTCCATGCGTTTGCTACTACCGATGTTGCCGCTGACAACTTCATCGGAATGCACGCCCATACCAATGCCGATCGGCAATTCGCCATGTGCCACGCGATCTTGATTGAACTCAGCCAGTTTTTCCCGCATTTTCACTGCAGTTTGCATGGCGCACCAAGCATGATCCTCTAGGGGCGCTGGAGAGCCAAAAACTGCCATCAGAGCGTCGCCGATGTATTTGTCGAGAGTCCCTCCGTACTCGAATACGACATCTACCATCACTTCAAAATATTTATTCAGCATCACTACCACTTCTTCGGCTTGCAATTTTTCCGTAAGTGTGGTATAGCTGCGAATGTCTGAGAACAGCACCGAAACGTTTTTGCGCTTACCGCCCAATCCAGTATCCCCTGAAGCTAACAAAGCTTCGGCTACTTCTGGCGTCATGTAACGGTACATCAAGTTTTTGATTTGCTTGGCGCTGCTAATATCTTCCATGACGACTAACGCGCCGTTTACCTTGTTGGGGTCGGTAGCGTCAGTCATTGAATTAATCGAGAGATTGATACTCTGCCCCTCTCCTTCCAAGGTCAGCAAAACTTGATCGGGGTAATACTGCTGGCGGTCTTTATCGTCTTCGGGAGACAAAGACGCATCAAACCATTTGGCAAAATCGCCTTTTTCTAACTTAATTAACTCACGTAAAGATTGACCTTCGGCTAATTCTGCATCGCTAACACCCAGTAAGTTTTTGGCACTGGGATTTGTCGCTACTATATTGCCTTTTTTATCGGTAGAAATCACGCCGTTAGTCAAGGCGTGCAGCATATCTTTTTGTCTTTGTTCTTGCTGTTTGACTTCGGCAAACAGTTTGGCGTTTTGCAGCGCGACTCCTGCTTGGATGTTAAACGCCTTCATAAATTCCATGTCGTTGCGATTGAAACTCGCTTTCCACTGTTCGGGGGCGTGAGGCCAATCTTCCGGGTTGTAGGGGGGGAATTCTCCTTGTCGTTTTTTATTAACTAATTGGGTGACGCCAATCAATTTTTTGTCCGAGTTAAAGACTGGCATACAAAGCATACTGCAAGTGCGGTAGCCCGACTTTTGATCTACTTCTTTGGAAGTGGCGGCGCGGGGGTCGTCGTACACGTCAAAGGGAATCAGCAGCGGTTCGCTAGATTGGGCGACGATGCCTGCAAAACCTGCGGTTCTGGGTATGCGAATTTCTTTCAGGTTGCCGCCCATCGGGATTTTAGTCCACAGTTCGTCTTTCTCTTCGTCGATCAGCCACAGGGTGCTGCGATCGGCATTCATGAGTTCTTGGGCCTGATCCATCACCCTTTTTAGGGTATCTTCTAAGTCTAAACTGCTCTGAGAAAGAGCATTGACGGCATTCATCAGCGCCGTTGCTGCTCGTTGTCTCTGAGTTGCTGCGTAGAAAGATTTGGAAGATTCTAGAATTAGGCGAATCGAGGGAGCAAATTCTTTAAAAACTTGTTCGTCTTCTTTCGTAAATCCGTGCCTGTCTATTTGTTCGTCTAAAGTCGGGTATTTTTCGTGGTTTGGTCTTAGTTTATTAATCAGTTGAACAACTGCTACTAACTCTTTTGTGTCTTCATTAATCAGGGGCATTGCCAGCATTGTATAAGTGCGGTAGCCCGTTTTTTCATCAGTTTTTTTGGCGTTAGCCGATCGTTCGTCGTTGTAAAAATCGTAAGGGATATTAACCACTTTTTGGAACGTGGCTACTTCTCCTGCAATACCCACGTGGGCCGGAACTCGGATTTCTAGGTTTTTGCCATTTTCGTCTTTAGCGACGATCGCCCACAGTTCATTTTTTTCGTCGTCTAATAAAAATATCGTGCTGCGATCGGCATTCAGCAATTCCCCTGTTTTGAGGGTAATCGACTGCAACATCTCGTTGAGGATGGCATCAAATCCCTCGCTCTCCAGGATATTGTCGAGCATTCCCAGGGTTTGATTGACAACCTTAAGTTTGTCTTCTACTTCCTTAACTACTACTGTGAAACTTTGCTTATTTAGAAGGTCGAGAATGCCAGAGAGGTTTCCTTGGCGCGGGATAATTGCACTGCTCCTAATTTCCGGGGGAGAATAATTTTCCTGATGATGATTTTCACCGCCGACAACAGCGACATCAATCACGTTGTCCAGAGAAGAGTAATTGGTGGAAGATGCAGATTTCATAGACCTTTACAGAAGCTTAAGTGTAAGGGTTAGTCTCTAAGCCAAGAGAGCGGGGAAGTTGATTAGTGAGTCACTTGTCGCACAAGACTCAAGTATGTGTGAAAGTATTTCCCAGTTTACAGAACTCCGGCCACAAGGCAAGGGAAATTCAGTTGACCTTGCTGCCCAAGGGAGGGTGGGAGAGTAACGAGGCGGTGGGAGTGCTGCAATCTTTTTAGAGATCGCGAATCTTGTTTAAAGGGTTTATTAACTGATTTTGACATTGTGCGTACCTGGTTTAAGTAGGTTCTGCCACTCTTTGAGCCGATCGCCCCCAGTAACATGAATGCGTACTGGCGGGAGGACTGCTGAAAGAGGGGTGGCCTTGTGGGACTAGCCGCAATTGTGACACTACCAGTTGCTAGTGATGTGTGCCCTTCTCTACACAATTGTGGTTTTTAACTAGAATTTCTCTCTATTTTGCTGCTCTTAGCTTTCATCCCACTAAATTCACGGGGCTTTGAACTTTTTTTTGTAAAATTTGCGGTTGACATTTTTAGTGTAACCTCCGACTCTGAAAAAACTCCGCCTTTTAACCCCCCGATCGGCTTGATGGTCTGATCAGGGTTTGGCGGACTGAGTTTGGCGCAATCCGGCGGCTTCGACAAGCAGGGATTCAGCGAAGGCGATGGCTTCTGTTGCTGAGCGGCCACTAGCGAGTTGGGCCAGTTCTTCCCGCCGCTGCTCACTGTTGAGAGCGGCAACTCTGACTACTGTGCGTTCGACTGGTTCAGAGTTGGCTGCGGGTTCCTCGATACTTGGTTCTGCTTCGATCGTCTGTTTGTTGACGCGAAAATGAAAATCAGCCATCGCGGCGATCAGCGGCTGGTGGGTGACGCAGAGAACTTGGTGTTTGTCCGAGAGTTGGTAGAGTTTTTTGGCGATCGCCCCAGCGACTCTCCCGGAGACTCCGGCGTCGATTTCGTCAAAAATCAGCGTACCGGCACTTTCTATTTGGGAAAAACAGGCTTTGATGGCGAGCAAAAAGCGGCTCATTTCTCCCCCAGAGGCGATCGCGCCCAGGGGTTGCAAAGGTTCGCCCGGGTTGGGGCTGAAACAAAAGGCGATTTGGTCGGCACCCGTAGCGGTTGGGGTACAAGGCGAGATTTCGACTTGAAATTGCACTTTTTCCATTGCTAAGGGCTTAAGTTCTCCTACGAGGTGCGTTTCTAGTTTGAGGGCTGCTTCGCGCCGCAGGGTAGTGAGGTGGGTGCAAGCGTCTTTTAATTGCTCTAAAGCGTTCTGATATGCGAGTTCTAAGGCTTCCATTGACTCGCCTCCTTCTAAAAGTTCATTTAGTTCGTTTTGAATGCTTTGATAGTAGGCGATCGCTTCTTTGAGCGGCCCGTATTTGCGACAAATTTGTTTGAGTTCGCGAATCCGATCTTCTACTTCTTCGAGTCTTTCGGGATCTGCTTCTAATTGTTCGCCGTAGCTGCTAATTTGCCGACTGGCTTCTGTGGCTTGAGCTAAAGCATCGCTGACCATTTCTAGGATTGGTTGCAATTGCACATCGTAAACCGCCATGTCGCTTAAAATTACTTCGGCTTTGCTCAACAAGTCGGCGGCTGATGCGCTGTCGCCCTCGTTTTGGTACAGGGCTTGGTGGACTTGGTAACTCTGCTGCTGCAATTCGACGACGTGGCCCAGCCGGATTGATTCGTGTTCTAGCTGTTCAAGTTCGTCGGCGTCTTCGATGTGGGCTTCGCCGAGTTCTCGGACTTGGTATTCTAACAAATCAAGTCTTTGCAGTCGCTGCTGTTCCGACTGACGCCTGCGTTTGAGGGCTGTTTTGGCGTTGTTGGCTCCCAGCCACGCGGAGGCGATGATCGATCGCGCTTCAGTGAGCTTTTTGCCGCCGTATAAATCCAGCCATTCTCGCTGGAGGGTTTCTTGTCCGAGGTGGACGGTTTGGCCTTGGGCGGTAATTTCGACAAGCCGATCGCGCAGTTGATCCATTAACTGGCGGTTGACGAGAATTCCGTTCAAGCGCGATCTGGTGCGTAGAGCACCGCTTGATGCGTTAATTTCCCGGCTGCAAACGGCTAAATTTCCGTCGATGGGTTCGATTTCTTGCTCGCCCAGCCACAAAGCTGCGGCTTTGTCCAATTCAAAGGTAGCTTCCAATATTGCCCGCGCTGCTCCGGTGCGAATCGATCGGCGATCGACTTTCCCGCCCAAAACTGCATCGATCGCATCTAGAATAATCGATTTGCCGGCGCCGGTTTCCCCTGTAAATACGTTTAAACTCGGGCCAAATTCTAGATCCAGGCAGTCAATTAAGGCAAAGTTTTCTATTCTGAGGGATATTAACATGGAAGATGGGGAATTGGGAATTGGGAATTGGGAATTGGGAATTGGGAATTGGGCATCGGGCATCGGGCATCGGGCATCGGGCATCGGGCATTGGCTCCTCCACTATCGGGTGCGTCGAATTTCCAGAGTCCAATTTTCATTTTGATCGAGAATACTTTTGATTTTGCCACGTTCTATGGAGTCTCAACCTTAATGCAAAATAAATTTCTGTTTCCCATTGCTCTATTAAGTGTTGTCTTGATTGGAGCTTTTGGGTGGAATCTGCACCAAGACAAGCAGCGAGTCTATGAATTAACCATAGCGACGGGAAACAAGACAGGGATTTATTATCCTTTCGCACAAGCAATTGCTGAGGTAGTTATTCAACAAAATCCGCGCCTGCGGATTAAAGTTGTTGAGACTCAAGGCTCGAAGGAAAATATGCGCCTGCTTCAGGCAAATAAGGCTCAGTTAGCTATAGTTCAGAACGATACTGAGGCCGTCCCTGAAGGGCGGCTAATTGCTTCTTTGTTTAAGGAAGCTTTTCATTTAATTGTTTCGGAACAGTCGGGAATTCAAAGCGTTTCTGATTTAAAAGGAAAACATATTGCGCTGATGGATAAAGGCAGCGGTTCTTACAGTGCTTTTTGGTTAGTCAGCCAACATTACGGTTTGAAAGCAAGCGATTTTAAGTCTACTCCTGGCTCTTGGGCTGAGGGTAATAAGTTGTTTGCTAGCGGCGAGGCTGATGCTATTTTTCGGGTGCTACCTCCGGGGAGCGATTTGGTTAGCGATTTGCTGCAAAATACGCGGGCAAAGTTGGTGCCCATCGACCAAGCGGCGGCGATGAAAATTAAGTTGCCTTATCTCGAAGCTAACTTGATTCCTAAGGGTACTTACAAGGCCGCTCCAGCAGTACCAGATGTGGATTTGCCTACCGTTGGGGTGGAGGCTACTCTGTTGGTTCGTCAGGATGTCGATCCGGAAATAGTTAAGGAAATTACGCAGATTTTGTTCGATCGCCGCCGCAATTTGGTGGCTGCTAATCGTTTGGCGACCATGATTAGTGAGCCGTCCAGAAGCGGTAGTTTTGCTCTACCAATACATGACGGCGCTCAGGCTTATTACGATCGCGAAAAGCCCGATTTCGTAGCAGCAAATTCCGATGTTATCGGTTTGTCCTTTTCGTTTCTTACTCTTTTTGTTTCTTGGCTTTGGCAGTTGCGAGCGCGCTTTTTGCAGAAACAAAAAAATCGAGCTGACAAGTTTAATTTGATTATTCTAAATTTGATTCAAAGAATCCGCAAAGCCGGAAGTTTTGAGGAAATAGATCGGTTGCAAGAAGAGTTATTTGAGATTTTTAAGCAAGTTATGGAGGATTTGGATAAAGATAGAATTGATTCGGATTCTTTTCATTCTTTTACTTTTACTTGGGAAACAGCTCTAAAAATTGCGGCAGATCGGGAAAAAGTATTGCGTAATTTGTCACGGGTTTCCGATGATTTAAAAGCTGATTTAACTGCAGTAAAAAAAATGGAAAAATAATTTATCTTAGCAGTTATTAGTTATTGGTTAAGCTGTTATACATTTAAACTGTGTGTCAAAAATCAATAAAACTCTTGTGGGACGGGCTTCTAGCCTGTCCCGAATTTCCCATTTAAATGCGTAACAGCTTATTGGTTATTAGTTCATTCCTGGATGCCAAAAGTGGTTTCACACTACTTATAGCGGTAAGGTACGCAGTACGCACCCTACTTAATTTATAAGAGGGGTTCTATAGCCTTTCTCTGAAAGATGAGGTACTATAGGGCATAGGGCATAGGCCTCCGTGGGCATACCTCACCACGCTTGAGAACCGCTGTAAGTCATTAGTTATTAGTTATTAGTTATTTAGGAGTGGCTCCAATAATGAATGACCAATAACCAATGCCCAGGTTCCCTTTTTTATTCAATAAAACCCAAGTGTTTTCTAGCAGCAACCGTTACCATTCTCCCGCGATTTGTCCGCTGCAAAAATCCGATTTGCATTAAATAAGGTTCGTATACATCCTCAATGGTTTGAGTGTCTTCTCCTGTGGAAGCTGCGAGGGTTTCTAATCCCACTGGACCACCGTTAAAGTTCTCAATCATTGCTGTCAAGATCCGCCTATCTGTCCAATCTAAACCTAGCGGATCGACGTTGAATAATTCGAGGGCGAGTGAGGCAACTTCGGCATCAATTGGCTTTAAATTTTTGACTTCGCTGTAGTCTCTAACTCGCCGCAGCAAGCGGTTAGCTATCCGGGGGGTTCCGCGAGCTCGGCGGGCAATTTCTGTGGCTCCTTCTGGGGTGATTTGAGTGTCTAGAACTTGGGCGGTTCTTTGGACAATTAGGCTGAGTTCGTCTATTTCATAGTACCGCAATCTTTGGATCAAGCCGAAGCGATCGCGCAATGGAGATGTCAGCGATCCGACTTTTGTGGTTGCTCCTACTAAGGTAAATGGTTTCAGGGGAATGCTGCGAATTTTGGCGCTTTTGCCTTGCCCGATCGTAATATCTAACCGACAGTCTTCCATCGCCGGATAGAGGATTTCTTCTGTAACTTTAGATAAGCGGTGAATTTCGTCGATAAACAGCACGTCGCCTGCTTTGAGGTTGATCAGCAATCCGACAATATCTCGCGGCTTTTCTAAGGCTGGGGCGGTGGTGATTTTGCATTCAACTTCCATTTCTGCTGCTAAAATTAGCGACATTGTGGTTTTGCCCAACCCGGGCGGGCCGTACAGTAACAGGTGATCCATCGGTTCGCCGCGAGATTTGGCTGCTGCAATTGCGATCGCCAAAACTTCTCTCAAGTCTTTTTGCCCGATGTATTCAGCTAAACGCTGAGGTCGGATTTTGTCGTCTTGTTTGCTGTTGATTTCGTCGGGTAGTTCTTGCGATTCTAGCAATGATTCCGGCTGGGGTTTGACGGCTTTTTTGCGACGGGCTGGGGCTATGTCTTCGGGTAGATTTGGGTCGGGGGGCTGTTGTTTGGAGGATATAATAGCCATATTTATCTGCGTTCGAGCAGCGGGAATTGTTTACACTTGTTAGCAGAATCTTTAAAATTATTGAGTTCGTTATGAGTATTCCATCTTCTTTATTAGCATCGGAAAGCATAACTTTTGAGGGGGCGATCGAGCTGACTCAATCTTTACTGTCGTTCATGGAGGCCGATCGACTTTTACAAGCCGACATCCAGCAAGCTGTTACATCTCTGGTGAAAACACAGAACGGTGCTAGGGGGTTTTTTGTCACCTATCTAACGGACGATCGACCGGAGGCAGATCACCCGTCACCCGGAGTAGTCGAGGCGCTGCGATCGGCTCCTGAGATCGTAGCAGAACTGCTGGTGAAAAATTTGGCGATGTCGGCGGCAATGGTTGTACATCATTCTCGCCAGCAAAAGGAGGAAATGGCGGCCGATTCTGCTAGAGTGCAGGAGCGATCGCGCAATTTAATTCAAATGCTGCAAATGGCAGCGTGTCAAACTATAGCGTCGCAAATGCTAGAAAGTTTGCACAGTGCCAACGGCGAGTATGAAAAATTTTTCCGGCGGTGGGGCTACGACGACGAGCAAAAACGGGCGATCGGTTCGGCAGTTCGATCGGCGATCGGCTAAAATAACCTCCGAAGGAAGGGGAAAGAAGAAAGAAGGAAGGGCGTTGCTTAATCAGGGTATGAAAAAAATAACTTTAAAATCCAAAAGCTTTGTGGATACTGGTTTCTATGAGGGGCATATTTAACGTTTCATACCGTAAATAAGCAACGCCGAAAGAAGAAGCCCAAGCTAGGGCGGCAGATCCTTGATCAAAACGACGGGGCTGTGGAATAATTGCGGTTTAGCAAAAGCTGCACAATTGTAGCTTGAGTTGATTTAGGTGTGAAGCTAGTGAACGAGGGCGAAAAAATTGCAGAGAACTGTGAAAGGAGTTGCCCAAAAGGCCCGAAGGCTGGGCGGCAGGCGGCAGGCAAGTACGCCCCAGCGGTGGGCGAAGCTGAATCTGCTGGCAACATTGGTGCGCCGGGACTTGGAAGCTCAATACAAAGGCTCGATTCTGGGCAATTTGTGGCCGCTGCTGAATCAGCTATCGCAATTGGTGATTTACACATACGTATTTTCGATCGTCCTCAAGGTAAAGCTCAGCCTTGCAGGCTTCCCAGAAAACAGCGACATTACATTTGGAGTCTGGTTGTTTGCAGGTTTGCTGCCTTGGACTGCCTTCACCAGCGGTTTGATCAAGTCGGGAGTATCGGTGGTGGGACAGCCGAATTTAGTGAAAAAAGTGGTATTTCCTCTCGGTTTGTTGCCCCTAGTGCCGATTTTTACAGCTTTTATTGAAAGTTCTCTGGGTTTAGCAGCTTTGATTGTGATAGTAGCAGTGTCGTCGCAAAAGCTCAACGCTACTTTATGCTTGCTGCCGCTGGTGTGGATACCTCAGTTGCTGATAACTGCTGGTTTGGGATATTTGACAGCGGGCTTGACTGTATTTTTGCGAGACATTCCTCAGACATTAGGTGTTATTCTAAATTTTTGGTTTTATTTGACGCCGATCGTCTACCCAGCATCCATCATCCCCCAAGAGTGGCGAGCGTGGATATTTTGGCTGAATCCAATGGCCGCCATCTCGGAGGTTTACCGAGACCTCATACTGCTTGGAGAAGTTAAGCATTGGGGCGAATGGGGTGTCGCCACGCTAATTTCTGCTGCTATATTTTGTGGAGGTTTGGCGGTTTACCGGCGTTTGCGTCCCGCTTTTGCTGACGTGCTGTAAACTTATTGAGATATGCTGTAAATTTGTTTGAGATATACAGCATATTCTATGTATATGTAGTAAACACAATTTTCTAGCAAGTAAGGTGCGGATACACCCGTAAATCGGCAAGTTTTATTCAATATCTCGGAGCGACGCACCCTACAGATTAACACCACAAAATATAGCTGGTAATGTACTTTATGAACCTGGAATATGCTGTAAAGTCAATCTAAAATCTAAAATCTAAAATCTAAAATCTAAAATCTAAAATCGATTGACTGCCGCCAATGACAGAAAATGTAATTTCACTAAAAAATGTTTCCAAATGCTTTAAGCGGTACGATCGTCCAGGAGACCGCTTAAAGGAAATTATTTACCCCAGCAAAAAACTGGCTGACGAATTTTGGGCCCTACACGACATCAATCTGGAAATTCCTCAAGGACAAACTCTGGGAATTGTCGGTCGCAACGGTTCGGGAAAAAGCACTCTCCTGCAAATAATTGTGGGGACGCTGACTCCTACTGCAGGAAGCGTGGATGTTAAAGGGCGAGTCTCCGCTTTGTTGGAACTCGGAAGCGGGTTTAACCCGGAATTTACCGGGCGGCAAAATGTGTTTTTTAACGCTCAGTTACTGGGATTCAATCAAAAAGAAACTGAAGAAAAATTTGACGATATAGCTGCTTTTGCTGATATTGGGGATTTCATCGAACAGCCAGTCAAGACTTATTCTAGCGGTATGTTTGTCAGGCTAGCTTTTGCCGTTGCGACTAGCGTGGAGCCAGATATTTTGGTGGTTGACGAGGCGCTTTCTGTGGGGGACGAAGCTTTTCAACGCAAGTGTTTTGCCCGCTTGCAAAGCATTCAGGAAGGTGGCGGAACCATTTTATTTGTTTCTCACGCTGCTACTTCTGTGGTGCAACTTTGTACGTCGGCGATTTTAATGGATAGCGGTGAATTGCTGCTCGCTCACACGCCGAAGGTGGTAATTTCTAAGTATCAAAAGCTGATTTATGCCGATCCGGATCAGGTTCTGGGGTTGAAGTCAGATATTCGAGCTCTGAACCAACTGACAAAACAGGAAAATCTAGACCACCTTCAGGATGCTAATTTAGAAAGCACAAAGAGGGAAGTTAAACCGGAGCAACACCTCTCTAAACCCAAGGAATATTATGATGAATTTTACGATCCGGGGATGATACCGTCGAATACGGTAAGGTATCCGTCTCGCGGAGCGGAAATTATCAACCCCCACATCGAGACGCTGAAGGGAAATGTGGTAAATCACTTGATCGGTCGTCAAGATTATATTTATACTTACTCTGTCACTTTCTCGCGGTCAACTTCCAAAGTTAGGTTTGGAATGTTGATTAAAACAATTAGCGGTTTTGAGTTGGCGGGTGCTTCTTTGAAGGCTTCTACTCAGTCAGTTAGGTATGTGGAAGCGGGAACGACAATTGTAGTGAAGTTTCATTTTAAATGTTTGCTGAATCCCGGTGTTTATTTTCTGAATGCTGGGGTTGTGGGAACGGTAGATGGAGATTTAACTTATCTGGATCGCTGCGTTGATGTGGCGATGTTTAGAGTTCAGTCTTGTACTGAGTCCTGCGGTAACGGCATCGTTGACTTGCTGATCGAACCGTGTTTAACTGTTGTTAATGCTGATACTCTAGTGAAAGAGCAGTCAACAGAGGTTATCTAAAATTCTGTAAAAACAATGAGCGATATCAATTTAGATTTAGTCGAAAATCCCGTAATCCAAGCATTTATTCAAGATCAAACTAAGTGGCCAGAAAATTTTAAACAGAATATCTGCGAAGACGATGAAATGTATTTGTTCAGCTTGAACAACGTCAAAGACGATCGCGTTCGGGCTTTGGTGCGATATTATTCGCTCGGTAGTCGCATCTTGGATACGGTTAAACAAGTTGTGGAATGGCATTTTGGCAGTTTTGAAAAAGTACCCTCGTTTTTAGATTTTGCCTGCGGTTACGGTCGATTTACCAGGTTTTTGATTCAGGAAATACCGCCGGAACGAATTTGGGTTTCTGACATTTATGCTAACGCGGTTAAGTTTCAAACTGAATACTTGGGCGTCAACGGTATTGTCTCAACTGGAAAACCAGAAAATTATTTAATTGACCGCAAGTTTGACTGCATTCTGGCTAATTCTTTTTTCAGTCATATGCCGGAAAGAACTTTTACAAGTTGGTTGCAAAATTTGTACGATTTGTTGACTCCTAATGGCGTTTTGATGTTTAGCGTTCACGATGAGTGTTTACGGGCTCCTGATGTAGAAATGCCTGCCAGCGGTATTTTGTTCAGCGCCAACAGCGAAAGTCAGTCTTTAGATAAGGAGGAATACGGCACAACTTATGTAACTGAAAAGTTTGTAAGAGAAACTGTCGAGCGAGTTAGCGCAGGCAAAGCTTTTGTTCACCGCATCAAAAAAGGGATATGCAGGTTTCAGGATTTGTATGTTGTCACAAATGAGCTAGTTAAAGATTTTTCGGAGTTGAAATTCAATCATCACCCGGAAGGATATATTGATGTTGCTGCTTTTACGAATCAGGAGAATTTGTATCTAGAAGGATGGGTAGCTGATGTGAATCTCGACGGTCGAATTGAGGAGCTGCAAGTGCTGGTAAACGGCGAGGTTGTACAGAGATGCGAGCCTTTTTACGATCGCCCGGATGTGGCTGGATATTTTGAAACTAATGGGGCTTTGCAGTCGGGGTGGAGCTGTTATTTACCCAAAAACACTGTAGGGTTGCAGGATGTGTTAATAGTCAAAGCAATCAATAACTATGGTTTGGAATGGATTCTGGAAACTTGCACTGTTAAATCGCTGGTTAACCAAAGACAATCGCAGTCTTTATTGGGTTCTACTCAGACAAAACTCAAATTACTTGAGACTCAGTTGGAGTCGGCTAAGATACAATGGGAGCAAAATCAAAGTAAGTTAATGATTACTGAAACAAAGTTGGAAGAATCTCAAACAAGTTTGCAAGAAGCTCAAACGCAATTAGTTTCAGCTCAAACGCAGTTGGAGCAAACTAAAAATCACTTAGTATCGGTGCAAAGGCAGTTGGAGAAAACAGAAAATCAGCTAATTAATCTCAAGCAAGAACTAGAGCAAGCGAAGTGTCGGGTTTTGGCAATGGAAAGCAGCAAGTTCTGGAAGATCAGAAGCGCCTGGTTTCAAGTCAGGCGCTCCCTGGGCTTAGCGGGAGAGTAGCGAGTAAATTTGGTGTGGGAATTAGGGCGAGGGAGATAAATTGTGAGTACAAATGAGAGTAAACCATCGGTTTTTATTGTTACCGGAATGCACCGTTCCGGTACGTCTTTAACAGCTTCTTTGTTTCAGAAAGTCGGGGTTGATATTGGTAAAAAGTTAGTGGGGCCGGCCGACGGAAATGTGAAAGGTCATTTCGAGAATGTTGATTTTGTGGAGTTTCACAAAAGTGTTTTGCGATCGCACGGTATTGATGAACTCGGATGTACGTTGGAAAAAACGATTCCGGTAGCAGCAGAATACGTGGAAATCGCCAAAAGGGCGATCGACCAAAATCAACAAACTCATAAACATTGGGGTTGGAAAGACCCGCGAACAGCCCTTTTTTGGGATTTTTGGCTGACTTTGCTCCCCGAAGCTAATTTTATCTGTGTTTATCGATCGCCCTGGGAAGTAGTCGATTCCCTTTACCGCCGGGGAACCGATGTCAGCTTGCTGCAAAATCCCGAAATGGCAGTAAAAATGTGGATTCACTACAATCAAAAAGTTTTAGAACTTTATGAACGTTTCCCCCATCGCTGTCTCCTAGCCAACGTTTACCCCATCGGCAACACTCCTGAACTTTTCCTCGATCGAGTCAACGAAAAATTTAATGTTAACTTAGGTGCGATACCGGGCGACAATTTTGAAGAATCTTTATTAGTCAACGATATTGTCAAAAGTCACAGACCGAGTTTAATAGAAAAATATTTTCCCGAAGCATTAGAACTATATGAACTTTTGGAAACCCAAGCTGGCAATCTCAGCAGCGAGTCGAAAGATGCGATCGATCAAGTTATTCATTTCCCAGCCTCTCCAGTCTGGCCATTTGAAGATTGGCTAAAAATCCGCTTACTGGAAAAACAGCAAAAAACCAGCTCTTCCGAACTCAAACAGTGGCAAGAACAATTTCACCAGGCCCAGGCGAAAGTGTTGGGATTAGAGACAGAATTAGGAGCAACTCAAGTACAGCTTGCAGGCAAAGAATCAAATTTTCAAGAAGCTTTAGCAAAACTCCTCGGATTAGAAACAGAATTAGGACAAACTCAGGTACAGCTTGCCGGCAAAGAATCGCAATTTCAAGAAGCTTTAACAAAAGTCTTAAAATTAGAAGCAGAATTAGGGGAAACTCAGGTACAGCTTGCCGGCAAAGAATCGCAATTTCAAGAAGCTTTAGCGAAACTCCTCGGATTAGAAACAGAATTAGGACAAACTCAGGTACAGCTTGCCGGCAAAGAATCGCAATTTCAAACAGCTTTAGCGAAAGTATTAGAATTAGAAGCAGAATTAGGGCAAACTCAGGTACAATTTGAAGAGACTGAATTTATATTGCAGCAAAAGTTAGCTGAGTTACTTCAGTTAGAAACAGCACAAAGTCAAAATCAGGAAAGATTAAAGGATACTCAGGAAAATTTAGAAAAAGCGCGCCAGGAAAATGAACTTTTTCGGGCAGAACTTGCTATAATCAAGTCTTCAATATGGTGGCAATTGAGGGAAAATTTGTGGGAAATTCAGCGCAAAATTCGCGACTTGTTCCCTAAATTTATTTTTTCGTTAGATCAACCCACTACTTGGCAAGTTTGTGATTCCAACCTGCTAATTATCGGCTGGGTTTTTAACCAAAAAAGAGAGACTACAGCAGTCCGGGCCAGAATTAAAGACCAGAGTTTCGCAGGCGTTTACGGCATAGATAGAAGTGATATAGCGCTAGCACACTCTAATATTCCGGCAGCGAAGAAATCAGGTTTTACAATTGAATTGGAAGCGCCTGCAGGACGGCACGAAGTGCTACTGGAAGCGCAAGATGATCGAGGTAAATGGCATCTTTTGGCAGCTTATCCGTTGTTAGTATCAACGATTCAAGCATCGTTAGATGTACCAGTGGTGTGGGAACAGCGTCAGGGTCAAATTTTGTTTGCAGGTTGGTGCTGCCACCACGATCGCAAAATTGCTAAATTAAGCTTGTTGTGCGGCGATACTTCTGTAGAATGCGCCTACGGTTTGCGGCGAAAAGATGTCGGCGAAGTGTTTCCAGACTGGGTTAACAGTTCGGAAAGCGGTTTTGAGGCCCTTGTCGATTTGCCTCCTGGGGAATGGCACGTTTCTCTGCAAGCTGAGTTAGAAACCGGGGAAATTTTGTATTTTCAAGCGCCGAAAAAATTGACTGTGCGGCGCTACCATATCTGGCAGCGAAGTGCAGATAAGTTTGAGGAGTTATCAAGGTTTACAGCCGCAATTCAGCAGCGGGCGAAGGAAAGAAAACAGCGTCTTGGTAGAATTGTGCCGATGCCTTGGGAAATTGTGAAAGTGATCCGCCAGTTGGGGAAGATTTATCGGCAGCAAAAACAGTTTACTGCGCCGGGAGATTTACTGCCGCCTGCGGGTTTTATCGTGCCTAAACCTATTGATAGGTATGACGCATGGCTGGAGGTGAATCAGTGGAACGATCGCGCGCGCGATTATTTGATTTCTCGGTTAAAATCCTGCCGGGAACCCCTGCCAAAAATTTCGGTAGTAATGCCAGTTTACAATCCGCAGATAGATTTTCTCGAAAGTGCGATCGACAGCGTAATCAATCAAGTTTATTCAAACTGGGAACTCTGCATTGCCGACGATTGCAGCACCGATTTCACTGTTGCTGACACTTTGAAAAACTGGGTTCAAAAGGACGATCGTATCCGCATCACATTTCGTACAGAAAACGGCAACATCAGCGCAGCAACCAACAGCGCCGCCGCCCTCGCAACAGGCGACATCATCCTGTTTTTAGACAACGACGACGAACTAACTCCAGACGCATTAGGCGAAGTCGCCTTATATTTTGCCACCCATCCAGCCACCGATTTTCTCTATTCCGACGACGACAAAATCGACACTAAAGGTCGCCGATTCGCCCCGCAATTCAAACCGGAATGGTCGCCGGAACTGCTGCTTTCCTATATGTATCTCGGTCATTTGTGCGCCGTAAAAAGACACATTTTTGAACAAATAGGCGGTTTGCGGATAGGTTTTGAAGGCTCGCAAGATTACGATTTTGCCTTGAGAGCCACCGAAATTTCTCGCCACGTCGCGCACCTGCCGTTAGTGCTGTATCACTGGCGAACCGCACCCGGTTCTACAGCCATATCTGGGGCGGCGAAACCCGCCAGTTTTGCAGCAGGTCAACAAGCCATTCAAGACGCACTCAACCGCCGCAAAATTAACGGCAATGTCGCTCAGCACGCATGGGCGATTAAAGAAAATTTGGGCATATTTGCCCAGGATTTCCCGGATAACGGCCCATCAGTAACGGTAATTATTCCTACTAAAAATCAGCTAAAATTGCTGAAAGCCTGTCTGGATTCTCTAGAAACTACAACATACAAAAATTATCAAGTTGCCGTTATCGACAACGAAAGCGACGACCCGAAAACTCTGGAATATTTAAAGCAATTAAATTGCCAAGTTTTGCATATAAAAAATCCTGGGGGCAAGTTTAGTTTTGCAGCAATTAACAACCGCGCGGCCGAACAAGTTGACAGCGAATATGTGTTGTTTTTGAACAACGATACTGAAGTAATTAACCCCCGCTGGCTGAGTCAAATGGTGGGATACGCTCAAATTCCCGCTGTGGGTGCAGTCGGCGCGCGGCTGTTATATCCCGACGGCAGAATTCAGCACGCGGGCGTAATTCACGGGCTGCATCACGGCTTGGCTGGTCATGCTTTTAAGCTGATGAACAGCGAAAATCGAGGCTATCTGTCTCAAGCGATGGTGACGCGAAATTACTCTGCAGTAACAGCGGCTTGCACGATTACTCCACGTCAATTGTTCTTAGAATTGGGCGGTTTTGATGAGGAGAATTTTGCTGTTGCTTACAATGATGCAGATTACGGATACCGACTGTTAGAACGGGGTTATCGGTGCGTATATTGTCCCGATGCGGAGTTGTTGCACAAAGAAGGAACTTCTAGGGGTTTTACCGACAATCCTCAAGAAGTGGCAGCTTTTAGGCGTAAGTATGCGGGCAAAAATGACAGTTTTTACAGTCCTCACTTGTCTTTAGAAGATGAGTATTTTCATATTCAACCTCGACGGGTTTTTATGAACGAAGAAGGTTCGGCAACGGATTTTGTAACCGATGTAACGGATGTAACGGATGTAACCGAGAAGGCAGAACGCAAATTTAGTGATTCTGGTTTGTTGGAAGCAGCCAATGGTTTTGTTAATCCTATCAAAGTTTTGATGTGTAGCAATTCGCTGGATTTCACTGGTGCGCCGCTGCATCAGTACGAAATCGCTGTGAAATTGGCGGCTGAGGGTGTGATTAAGCCGATCGTACTTTGCGTAACAGACGGGCCCCTGCGTCAAGCTTACCAACAGCAGGGAATTGAAGTAATTGTGCGCGACAATCCTCTCGAACACATCTATCAGCGCGATGCTTACGATGAAGCCATCCGCAGTTTTAGCACAGAAATTGCAAGTTTAAAAGTAGAGACAATTTATGCCAATACTTTAGAAAACTTTTTTGTAGTTGATGCGGCGCACCAAATCGGAATTCCTGTGGTGTGGAACGTGCACGAAAGCGAACCTTGGCAAACTTATTTTAACAGGTTTGGTTCCGAGATTGCGGCGAGAGCTTTAGAGTGTTTTCGCTTTCCTTACAAGGTGATTTTTGTGGCGGATGCAACGCGGGACAGGTATTTGCCTCTCAACAGCCACCACAATTTTACCGTGATTCACAACGGCTTAGATTTGAGCAAACTGGAAAATTCGGATAATTCTGAATGGGCTAGAAAAACTTTAGGTGTTGCAGCGGAAGATGTGGTTATTTTGCTGCTGGGAACGGTATGCGAACGCAAAGGACAGCAGGATTTAGTTAAGGCACTTTCTCTTTTGCCTGACAAATGGCACAAAAAAATTAGGTGTTTTATTGTGGGCGATCGCCCGAGTATTTACAGCAATAAATTAGCCGATTTGGTGGGGGAATTGCCACAAGAGTTGCGGCAAAGGGTAACAGTAGTCCCGGAAACTGGGGAGACGGGAAAATATTACAAAGCGGCTGATATTTTTGTTTGCACTTCTCGCGTCGAAAGTTTTCCGAGAGTGATTTTGGAAGCGATGGCTTGCGATTTGCCAATTATTACAACGCCGGTTTTTGGAATTAAAGAACAAGTGAGACCGGGAATTAACGGTTTGTTTTACACGCCCGATCGCCCAGAAGAACTAGCGGCCTCACTGCATAGTTTATTGGAAGATAAATCTTTGCGGCAACGGTTAGCAGAAAATGCTAAATATGTGTTAGAGTCGTTGAATACTTTTGCAGAAATGACTCAAGCTTATGGTCAAATTTTTAGAGAAGGTTATTTTACTCCTAAAAAGTAATCCTTCAATATTCAATGGTAAAAAAGTAGGGCGTCAAATTTCGATCAGCAGGGAAGAGAACACCTCCAAGGAATTAACAGCTAAAAATTACTGGGAGAGTAACCCAACAGCCGCAATTGGGAAGCAGGGTTACTGGTTGTCTAATCCGATTATCGAACAAGCTATAAACCATCGGCTGTCAGGTGGTAAGACTCAAGGTTACTGGCTAACCTGGTTAGTCAAAAAATATTTCAAAAATCGACGGTTCGATCGTCTTTTGTCTATTGGTTGCGGAGTGGGAAATCACGAGATTCTCATGGCTAAATTAGGATTAGCAACTCAAATTGATGCCTTTGACTTTTCCGAAAGTTCTTTAGAAATTGCTAGAAAAGATGCCGCAGCAGCGGGAGTAGAGATTAATTTTTATCAAGATGACTTTAATTTTTTTGCGATTGATGATAATAAAAAATACGATCTCGTTTTTTGCTCGGGTTCGCTGCATCACGTCAAAGAACTAGAACGATGTTTATCAATTGTTCGGAAATGTTTAAAACCCGATGGATATTTTATTGTCAATGAATACATAGGAGATTGCTACAATATATATAATCAAGCTCAAGTGGATTTGATTAATCGCATTTACAAATGTTTTCCCTACACGCTAAGGTCGGGAACAACTGAAAAATTTTCGAGTCCAAGTATTGAGAAAGTATTTACGAGAGACCCTTCAGAAGCAGTCCGGTCAAAGCTGATACTTCCGTTTTTAGAATTCTACTTTGATGTGGAAGTCTTGAATCCAGCCGGTGGAGGGTTGCTTCACGAACTTTACCCTTTCTTAGCTCACGATCAACTTTCAGACGGAGAACCGAAGAGTGAAACAATAATAAAGTTATTGCTTGAGATTGAAACAATCTTAATGGAGCAGCCGGGAGGACTATCAAGCGACTTTTGTTTGTGTATTCTGAGACCTAAAAAAAAACAATGGAAATAATACCGCCTAAAATAGACTACGAAGAAGCTTGGGACAGCTACGCCCAAGAATGGAAAGATAATAATCCTGAACTTGCTTATTTGGGCGATGAATGGATAGGGAAAGGTGCCGGTGCGGCTAACTCGCTATCAGAATATGAATCCTTGATAGAACAGCAATTTATTGCACCGTACATCAAAAAAGAACATACGGTTTTAGAAATTGGTATCGGCGGCGGAAAAACAGGTTCGCTGTTGCTGAAATATTGCGATCGACTAATTTGTGCCGACATTTCCAGTCAAATGCTGCAAGCCGCCCGATCGCGCTTGGGAGACGATCGCGTTTCTTACGTCAAACTCGACGGTTTAACATTAGACGGCATCGCTCCAGGTTCAGCCGATGTCTGCTTTTGTTACGATACAATGGTACACGTAGAGCCCGTAGATATATTCAACTACCTAACTCGAATTCCCAAACTGCTGCGGGGCGATCGAATTTGCGTCTTTCACCACGGGAATATTCTCAGCGAATTAGGGTGGCAAAAATTCGCCAGCGAGTGGGACAAAAACCTGCTGGGACGCAGAGACGGCACGGCATTTTCAGTTATGACTGATACAATTATGGAAAAATTTCTCCATCATTTAAACTATGAAATCATCCTGAAAAATACATCTTCAGTACCGCGAGATTGTGTCTGGATATGCAAAGCACCAACACCCAATGAATAAAACCAAAGTTTTTTAGCCGCCTCAAAATATTTGATTCCCACAGTCAACAGTCAACAGTCAACAGACAACAGTCAACAGACAACAGACAATGAAAGCATTATTTCTCCATCCCAACTTCCCCGCCCAATACCGCCACATTATCACGGCTTTAGGCGCAGATCCGAAAAATCAAATTGTTTTCGGCACTAAAAACGAGCGCCCAGAGTGGAACATTCCCGGCGTTCGCAAAGCAGCATTTACCCCCAGCCGGGAACCCCACGCGCAGACTCACCAATACGTCCGCCCTTTAGAAAGTGCCGTCATCTACGGACAAGCCGTATTTAGAATGGCCGAACAACTCAAAGCAGACGGTTTTGTACCCGATATTATCTGCGGACATTCCGGTTGGGGGCCGACATTGTTTGTCAAAGAAGCTTTTCCAAATACGCCGCTTTTGTGCTATTTCGAGTGGTTTTATCATGCTATTGGTTCCGACGCAGATTTTGACCCAGCGGAACCTTTAACAGTTGACGATATGGCCAGAATTAGAATCAAAAATGCGCCGATTTTGATCGATTTATACTCTTGCGATTGGGGTTTGTCCCCCACTTATTGGCAGCGATCGCAATTTCCGCCAGAATTACAACAAAAATTATCCACACTCCACGACGGCGTAGATACCGATTACTTCAAACCCGACCCCGGTGCTAAACTGGTTTTGCCTAACTTAGACTTGTCTGGCGTTGATGAAATTGTCACCTACGTATCGCGGGGAATGGAACCTTACCGGGGTTTTCCCGAATTCATTGAGTCGATCGCCTATGTGCAAGAACGCCGCCCCAACTGTCACGTCGTAATCGTTGGTTCCGAAAGAGTTTGTTATGGGCGTTCTTTACCCAACGGCGAGTCTTACAAAGACCATATGCTCAAAAAAGTGCCGCTAGATTTGTCGCGAGTTCACTTTGTCGGCCCCCTACCTTACGGACTGTATTTAAAAGTAATTCAAGCATCCGACGTACACGTTTATTTGACCAGACCTTTTGTGCTATCTTGGTCAATGATTGAATCTCTATCAACCGGATGTTTAGTAATTGGTTCCGACACAGGGCCAGTCAGAGAAGTTATCCGCGACGGAGAAAACGGTTTGCTAGTCGATTACTTCTCGCCCAAACAAGTAGCCGATCGCATTGATGAAGTTTTAGACCATCCTACCCGCATGGCAGAAATTCGCATCAAAGCCCGTCAAACTGCCCTAGAACGCTACAGTTTAGCTAAAATGCTGCCGCAACATTTACAACTAATTGAGCAAGTAGCAAATCGTTCCATGCCGCCTACAGTTGGTATGGAACCAGAACGGGAATTAGCAGCATCTTTTGCAGTGAGAATTTAGCAATAAAGGGGGTCAGGACTAAACCCCTGGTCATAAGCTCTCCTGTACGACTACACCGCACAGGAGGGTTCACCAACGAGACGATAAACATCGGAACATCTGGACGTTTTAGTTCGCCAATTAAATAATTTGACAGATCTGAAGTTTTGGTTCAGTTGTATTTAATGTGGTAGCTAAAAAATCCTGATTACGGTCTTAAGTGATTAGGATTGCAGTCTCCTAAATTTACGCACATCTACCCTCTGCTTGGTCAGCTTTGAGAATAGCGATATTTTATAGATTTGTGGACGGGCTGCAAGAAAATATGGAGGTATTTATTGCGTATCAAGCCCGTTTGGGATTTATTTGGCCTTGAAATTTGTTTAAGTCTCGTTAATTTAAAATCAACTAAGAAATACCCAAAGCTGTTTCCGACCTCGTAATTAAATTATTAGCAAAAATTTTCTGGTGAATTGGAATATCAATAATAAAGATTGCCCCCTGATTAGGAGCAGAAATACAATTGAGCTGGCCCCCGTGCTTATCCACTACAATCTGATGGGAAATTGACAGCCCAATACCAGTGCCCTTCCCGATAGGCTTAGTAGTAAAAAATGGTTCAAATAGGCGTTGGCTAATGTCTTCCGTCATCCCAGGCCCATTATCCTTAATCTGGATTAACACCCGATTAGATTCCGTGACTTCCGTGCGAATGAAAATTTTAGAAGGATTAGCTTTCATTTCACTTAACGATCGCGTCGTATTATAATCATCTATGGCATCAATAGCATTAGCAACAAGATTCATAAACACCTGGTTAAGCTGACCCGCATAACACTCTACCAGAGGCAGATTGCCGAATTCTTTGACCACATCAATTGCAGGTCGATCGCCTCTTCCTTTAACACGGTTATGCAAAATTAACAGAGTGCTATCAATACCCTGGTGAATATCCACCGGTTTCATTTCAGATTCATCCAATCGCGAGAAGATTCGCAGCGACTGAACAATTTCGCGAATCCGGTCTACGCCTACCTTCATTGAACTCAGCAATTTAGGTAAGTCTTCAACCAAAAAACCTAGTTCTATTTCCTCTATTTTATGTTCAACTTTTGGCCCTGCATCCGGGAATTTTTGGTGATAAAGATTGACGAGATCTATCAAATTTTGGGTATAATCATCGGCATAAGAAAGATTCCCAAAGATAAAATTAACGGGATTATTGATTTCATGGGCTACACCTGCAACAAGCTGACCTAGAGAAGACATTTTTTCGCTCTGCACAAGTTTAGTCTGCGTGATTTGTAAGTCTCGAAAAGCCTTTTCTAAACATTGAGTTTGGATTCGCAATTGAGCTTCCGATTGTTGCAATCCCGCCTCTGCTTGCAGACGCTCTTGAATCTCCTGTTTGAGCAATTGATTGGATTGGAAAAGTTCAGCCGTCCTTTCATCAACTCGCCTTTCCAGCTCCGATGCCAGCTTCAAGAGCGAAGATTCCGCTTTGACACGCTGTTCAATTTCTGCTTGCAAGCACACATTTTGCTCTAAGAGTTTCTTCGACAAATTGCGGAGCTTCATGTGGACATTAACGCGAGCTAAAACCTCTTCATGCTGAAGAGGCTTAGTAATATAATCCACCGCACCCAGACTCAAACCTTTAACCTTATCCACCGTATCAGCAAGGGCAGTCATAAAAATCACGGGAATGTCTCTGGTTAAATCATTCGCTTGCAAACGGCGGCAAGTTTCAAACCCATCTATTCCTGGCATAAGCACATCCAACAAAATCAGATCGGGCGCAGCATATGCGACCTTCTGGAGAGCACTTTTCCCATCCCTAGCTACCAATACTTTAAAGCCATAATCAGCCAAAAAATCGAACAGGACACCTAAATTAGTCGGAGTGTCATCTACGATTAAAATGGTGCTTTGTTCGGGAAGTTCACTACTCATTGGTTGTCGTCCTATATTGTTTAATAAACTCTAGGATTTGTTGTTCTTCAAATCCTTTCGCTAACTGGCGCAGATGGGTAGCAAAGGGAACCCATTGCTCATTGAGTTGTTCGAGTTTTGCAGATCGATCCGCAATTCCTCGGAGATCGCCCATCATTGCTAGATCGAATAGAACGGCCATTTCCTCATCGGGGGGAGCTACAATTTCAGAACTTAGAGATTTTTTTTCTCCTTCTGCTCTCCTAATCTCTTCCAGATTTTCTTCATAAATCCATTCTAACCCTAAATGAGTACGTAATTTTTCTAAAAGCTCCTCGATTCGTATGGGTTTGGGAATAAAATCATTGCAACCTACCTCGGCACTTTGTTGTCGATCGAAATCAAAAACGCTGGCAGAAGTAGCAATCACCACTAACTTAGTCTTACCTAGTAATTTGCGAAGTCGGCGCGTTGCTTCTAAGCCACTCATTACTGGCATCATCAAGTCCATTAAAATACAGTCGGGTTTAAACTCCACTGCCTTGTTTAAACAGTCCTGACCCTCCGTTGCTTCCAGAATTTCAAATCCTAACGGCTGAAGCATTCCCGCGATGATCGAGCGATTCTGCCACTTGTCGTCCGCTATGATAATTTTTCGCTTTCGGCCTTTGAAACCAACGATTGTGTTGGCATTTGCTTTGGCTGCATTAGTCGCCCATTCCGATACTTCTGGCAAATCTAAATCGAACCAGAAAACGCTCCCTTGTCCTAATGTACTTTTCACCTTTATTTCACCACCCATCATCTGGACTAATTGGCGGCTAATTGCCAGTCCTAACCCGGTTCCTTCAACCTTAAGGTTGGCATCCCCTACTTGGTGAAAAGGCAAAAATATGTCTTTCAATTGCTCTGATGCCATACCCACTCCGGTATCTTCCACTTGAAACCGGATTTTGCCATCCTGATATCCTACTTTGAATGCCACCCCACCTTTTTCGGTAAACTTAATCGCATTGCCGAGTAAGTTGATTAAAACTTGCCGCAACCTTTTTTCATCTCCCTGGACGGCAATAGGTAGTGGGGTAATTGCCTCGTAAATCAGGGAGATTCCCTTTTGTTCTGCCCGAATATTGCAAATTTCAGCCAGGCCTTCCAAAAATTCTGATAAATGGAAATTACTGAGGTGGATTTCCATTTTTCTGGCTTCGATTTTAGAGAGGTCTAAAATATCGTTAATCAGGGTTAAGAGGTGATCGCCGCACTGACTAATCACGTTCAGACTATCTTTTTGCTGCTCAGCCAAGTTTTTTTGTCGTTTGAGGATTTGCGTGTAACCCAAAATGCCATTAAGTGGCGTTCGGAGTTCGTGGCTCATATTAGCAAGAAACTCACTCTTGGCAGAGTTGGCTGCTTTCGCTAATTCTTCTGCTTTTTGTAAATGGATATTTTTTTCTTGTAACTGTTGCGTTCTTTCTGCCACCTTCGCTTCTAAAGTAGCGTTTGCTGCTTCCAAATCGTTATAAAGACGGGCATTTTCAATCGAAATAGCTGCTTGAGAAGATAAAAGTTGTAAAACTTCTAAACCATCGGGAGTAAAAGCACCAGTTGTGAGATTATTTTCTAAATATAGAATACCAGTAAGTTTTCCTTGATGGACGATGGGAGTACATAATACTGACTTGGGTTTTTGGTTGACGATATAAGTATCCGCCGTGAAGGTTCCCTCACAAGTCGCATCGTTTAATACAACATTTTCCTGAGTTCTGGCAACATAGTTAATCAAAGATATGGGTAGTTGCTGACTATTTTCTACTGGGATTGTTTGCAGCACTTCTACATCGCTATCTACGGTTCCATAGGCTTCAATTAGTATAGTAGATTTCCAGCTTTTTCTAAAATGAAAAGGCCACTTTGAGCGCCCGCATTCTCGATCGCAATTTTCATCAATTTCGCCAACAGCTTACTCAGTACAATTTCACCAGAAAGAGCTTGGGATGCTTTGATCACAGTAGCTAAATCTAGAGATCCTGCACTTCCTCCACTCGTCGAGGTAGTGATCATAGTGACCGGGCTACCTTGACTTTCGGGCTTCGCTATCCGGGAAAATATTTGAGGATACCTCGCTTCCAAATCTTTGACTATAGCTTTAGCTCCCCAGCGAATATATCCGTAGCGAGCATCGGTTAAATAAATCCGAGCAATTTTATCTTTAGAACGGGAAAAATAAAAGTCTCCTGCTAATTCGTTGGCTAATGCTTCTTCTTGGATGTATCCCTGTTCTTTGGCTCCTCCTATGGCGCGATCGTAATAATCGCTCGCTTCTAAAGGTTGTCCCAAAATCCGCGCTTTTTCTGCTTCTACTAACTCATACTTGTGCTGAAAATTGCACGGCGCATGGAACGCCCAAGTCTTCATTTTTTCTTGGTTAGCTGCTACTACACTTAGATATTTTTCTTTCTTTTTGGGCGAGGCTTTTGGATACAGTGCTAGGAGGGAAAGAGAATGGTAGAAGTTGTCGATACTCATGTGGATTAATCCTGCACCCATGCTGGCGTATTTTAATGCTAAATGAGCAATCCTCACTGTTTGATTAAACTCTTTAAATAAATAAGATAGCATCATTTTGCCGGCATAATAGGCATAGAGCAAAGTCCCATTATTAGAAGCTATAATTCCTGGCAGTAGTTCTTCTTCATTAAAGCTTGCACCTAGTAAATGGTATTTGTCTGAGTTTTTGTCCAGTAAATTGTCAACTATTTGCTGGTGAACTTTCACAAATAAAGTATCATATTCTTGTTTGAGCTGAATGGTCATAGCAACATATTTTGCCTGTTCTTGCTCAAGTTTTTGTAGTTCTCCCCCGCTAAAAAGTAAGTGATTGCAATAATTTGCTATACTGTGACAAGCATATTCTATATCTCCAGTTTCTATACCACTTTGAATGGCCTCAACCAAAGATTCTAGGGTTGCCTTAAGCGGATCTTTCCAAAACCTTGCCAGACAATTAAATATACAAATTATTTGGGATTTAAGGGTAACTGCGTTGAATTTTTCTAGTAAATCAATAGCTAACTTGCCAAATCTATATCCAGAATCTATGTCTCCTAATCCTCCACAGAGTAACACTCCATACCAAACATAAGCAAAAGCAGATTCAGGCGAATTCCCATACTTAATAGACAAGGCTATTTTTGTATAAAGAATTCGCGGAAACATCGCAGGATTTACAATAAAAGCTGGTGTTATAATAAGATTTAATATTCGCATAGCTGCGAGTTTATCGGGAGCTGTCATTGTCGGCAAGTTAGCTAAATCATCAACTATCAGTTCTTGAGGTGGTTCTGGCTCTAGGCTAATCCCGAACATTTCCAGAACTGCGAGTCCATTATCTATAGCTGATATTCTCCGATTTTGAGACATCTCTAATTGAATTCTAAGTTCATAGACCTTGCCTTTTTCCAGAAGGGTTTTCGCTTGTTTCTGGCTCGTCTCAGACAACTGTTGCGATCGCTCATAATTAGTGTTTATATATTCAGTTTCTGCTGCTTCCAGATGGAGGTTAAACGTCAGCTCATATTGACTCTCCCAGCTATCATCTACGAGTAGTCCTAAACCCACATTCAAATATTTGACAGCCGACTCATAAGCTGTGGCAGCTTTGGCTTTCCGTCCAGCGATCAGATTAAGTTCTGCCAACTCATATCTTTCCAACTCTAAAGTGATTAAATCCGTTCCATAATTTAGTTGGTTAACCAGTGCAAAGATATTTTCTTTTCGTTCTTCAGGGCTTGTGGAATTCAGCAGTAGTTGACCAATTTTTCGGTGAGTTTCTTTTTTCTGATCGTCGGGTATCAGAGAATAAGACGCCTGTTGCACTCGGTCATGCAAAAACTTGTAGGTGACATTAAACGGCTCCGTTGAGTTTTCGGTAGATATTTCCGAGTCAAATAGCAGGGGGATTTTGTAGGAATTATTTAGTGGCAGAACGAAACCAGCTTGTAGCGCTTCCCATAAATCCCTTGCGGTCTCTGACTGAGATTTTTTATTAGCAATTGCCAAAACGTCTAAACTAAATTTATCTCCTATACAGGCAGCTAATTTTAAGACATTCTGCGTCGGTGACGATAGCTTTTGAATTTGGCTGACCATCAATTCGACGACATTATCGCTGATATCAATGCCTTGAAGCAGTTGGATATCCCACTGCCAACAAACTCGATTGAAATCAAAGGATAGAAGTTGGTCTTGATAAAGGGATTTGAGCAGTTGAGTTAAGAAGAAGGGATTTCCCTGGGTTTTCTTAAAAACTAACTCAGCCAGGGGTAAAACTTCGGAAATGTGACTGCGAAGAGTTTCGCTCACTAATTGGTTAACATGAGATAGCTCCAAAGATTGGAGGATAATATTATTTACTGTTGCCCTAGTATTGTGAATTTGCTCTAAGGTATAAATTAAGGGATGAGTGGCACTGACTTCATTATCTCGATAAGCCCCAATTAATAGCAGATATTTACTATCTGGATCGGTCATAATTAGTTGGATAAGCTTGAGGGAAGCCGAATCTGCCCACTGCAAGTCATCCAAAAATATCACTAGGGGGTGTTCAGGTTTACTAAACACCTGTATAAATTTTTGAAACACTCGATTAAATCGGTTTTGAGATTCAGTGGGCCCCAAAGTCGGAACCGCAGGCTGTGGCTCAATAATCTTTTCTACTTCGGGAATAACCTCAATAATAATTTGCCCATTGGCACCAAGTGCTTCGAGAATTTTAGCTTTCCAAATTGCTATTTGAGCAGAATTTTCAGTGAGCAGTTGCCGCATCAATCCTTGAAATGCTTGAATTAAAGCAGCATAAGGAATATTCCGCTTAAATTGGTCAAATTTACCCGAAAGAAAATACCCTCGTGCTCCGACTATAGGTTTATCAACTTCGTTAACTAAGGAAGATTTGCCGATACCTGAATAACCGGAAACTAGCATCATTCCAGTTGTCCCACCACTGACGCGAGCGAAGGCTTCTAGCAAACTAGCAACTTCTCTTTCCCGTCCATAGAGTTTTTGCGGAATCATAAATTGGCTGTAGGAATCTAGTTGACCTATAATAAAGGGGAAAATCTCTCCAGCCGAAAGCATCTGCTGGCAGTTTTCCAAGTCAGCTTTTAGTCCGAAAGCACTTTGATATCTATCTTCAGCGGTTTTAGATAATAATTTCATTACAATTTCCGAAACTGTATCCGGGATTTCTGGATTCAGCTTTTTAGGTGGTATTGGTGCTTTAGCTATATGGCAATGAACGAATTCCAGGGGGTCTTTTGCGGAAAAAGGTAGCTTACCCGTCAGCATTTCATAAAATGTAATACCGAGGGAGTAAAAGTCGGTGCGGTAGTCCACTGAGCGGTTCATTCTGCCGGTTTGTTCCGGCGACATATAAGCGAGAGTTCCTTCTAATAAGTTGGGAGTGGTGACGGTTTGATTTTCTCGCTCTAAGAGAGAAGCAATGCTAAAATCAATGATTTTTAATTCGTTTGTATCTGGGTTAATTAGGATATTTTGGGGCTTAATGTCTTTATGGATTACATTACTATGATGGATCTCTCCCAGAGTGTTTGCTAACTGAATGCCGATTTTGAGAAATGCGTTTATAGCCAAGGGTTGATTGTTAAGATAATCTTTCAAGGATTGACCGCTAAAATTTTCTACTATCAGCGCTAAGCCGTTATGATAGTTTTCTAAAGCTATGGGTTTGACTATTCCTTGACTGTCTAAATGTCGAAGTATTTTATGTTCGTGTCTTAAGCGGGAAATTTCTTCGATTGTCGGATGCTCAGCTTTGAAGGTTTTGATAATTGCTGAGGTTTTATCACTGTCTTTTGTGCCGCGATAAATAATCGTATTGACACTTTCGTAAATAGCTTCGCTTAGGTTGTAACCGAAAATAGTAATGCTCATGTGCGTAATTTCACTAATAATAATAAATTGAATAGCAGGCGGTATTTCAGTAGGTGTACTGATATTTATGACAGAACAGAATTAAAAAACTATTTTCTCTGCACTCTAAATAAGTATATAAATAAGTATAATCTAAGCTTTTTGAAGAATATTTAAGTTTTAACAAATATAAATATGCTTGTTCGGCACTTAAGATGCGAGAATCTTTAAATTTTCTTAAGTTTTAAGTAAAATCCTGAAAAAATTAACGACAAAGTTGCTGAATATACCCCGTGTGATAGTAGAGGATAGCTTGGACACAGAAGAGACGATTATTTTATCGGTTAGAGTAATAAAGAAAACAGCAGTTGGCCCACGATGTGATCCAACTAATTATTCTCTTTATCACAATAATATAGTCCTGCATACTCAGGACTACGCCAATTTTAAGAGGAAAAAGTGGCTGTACTTGCTTGAAAGTACCGATTTTTGTTACTATTGTTAAAACCCAACTAAATTCCCATGAAATCAACTACTAGGGCGCTGAAAGAATGGAATGTAGCAGTTAATGCTTTGGAACAAGGTCAAACGATTGTGCTGTTGCGGAAGGGGGGAATTCGCGAGCAAGCAGGACAGTTCAATGTCACTGACAAACAGGTTTTGCTGTATCCAACTTTTGAACACCAACAGCCGGATTTATTAAAACCGGAGTTTGCACATCAAGTCAAGACTGTCGAATCTGGTTGGCATCCAGAAGTTATTAGAATTGGCAGTTGGGCGGAGATTACTGATGTTTTTTTGGTGGCTTGGGAACCGGCAATTACTGCGCTATTTCCTTACCATATTTGGAATGAAAATTTTGTCAGCGATCGCCTGAAATGGAAACAAGCTCAGCCAATTTATATTTTATTACTGCGGGCTTATCGCCTTGCAGAAATCCGCGAAATTCCCTACATTCCTGAATACGGCGGTTGCCGTTCTTGGATCGATTTGGCAGATGCTATTTCGCTGGAGGGAAGCCAAGCTGTTTTGAGCGATCGCGAGTACATTGAACGGTCAAATGAAATCCGCAATCTGATAGCAAATCCTGCGAATGCTTCGGGTTCGCAGAGAGTGACAACGCTGACGGAAGGTAGCCAGGATTTTAGTCCTCATTAAGAGTTTTTAATGTACTTTTCGAGAGGCGCGCTTCTACCCAACCCAGCCCAAAATCCGCAGCTAAGGCCATTAAAGCCGCCGGAATTGCCCCAGCCAAAAGTAACTGATTGTTGACGGTAGCAACGCCACGGAAAATAAACACCCCCAAGCCACCCGCGCCAATTGCAGCGGCGATTGTAGCAAGTCCGATCGCAATTACCGCAGCAACTCGCACGCCCGCCAGAATCACGCCCAGCGCCAGGGGAATTTCCACTTGCCATAACAGTTGCATATCAGTCATCCCCATGCCTCTTCCGGCTTCCGTAATCGCTGGATCGACGCCGACAATCCCAGTATAAGTATTGCGGATAATAGGCAGTAAAGAATACAGAGTGAGGGCGATAATTGCCGTGCGATCGCCTATTCCACCCACTACCGGCACCGGGATTAGCAAGCCAAACAAAGCTAAACTGGGAATTGTTTGCATAATATTAGCAAATCCCAAAATTGGCTTTTTCAATTTAGGTTTTCTTGTAGCTAAAATTCCCAGGGGCATCCCCACAATAATAGCGATAAAAATTGCAACAGTTACTAAATATAAGTGTTCGAGCGCGCGCTGAACAATCTCCGCACCATACCGATTTAAAAATTCTATCATTTGGTAATTGGCAATTGTGGTATAATTAAAAATATCGTAGGGGCGGGTTCACCAATATCTTTAATTCCCAACCATCAGCTTCAAAAACCCGCCCCGCCCATACTCATAAACGAAGGATGCGATCGCACATTATATTATTACCCCATCATGGGTAATTGCAAACATTCAAGAAATGCCCCCGCTTCTGGATGCTGAGATTTGAGAAAATCATCAGGTGTTGCCAATTCAACCAACCGTCCATCTTGCATCAAACCAATTCTAGAAGCTAACAAAAAAGCTTCTTGAATGCCGTGAGTCACAAAAATCACAGTTTTGCCAAGTTGCTGCTGCAATTGACCGAATTCCCGCTGTAATTCCAGACGAGTAATCGGGTCTAAAGCACCAAATGGTTCGTCCATTAACAATATCGGAGGGTCAGCCGCCAGTGCTCTAGCGACGCCTACCCGCTGCCGCTGTCCGCCGGATAACTGATGGGGATAGCGTTTGGCGAAGTGCTGGGGGTTGAGGTTGACTAATTCTAACAGTTGTCGGACGCGAGATTGAATACGATCGCCCTCCCAACCTTCTAATTTTGGCACTAAACCGACGTTTTGCTCCACGGTAAAATGGGGAAACAAACCGATTTCTTGAATCACATAACCAATTTTTCGGCGCAGTTGAATTGGGTTCCACTGAGTTGTCGGTTTTCCCATGACAAGAACTTCGCCGCTGCTTGGCGTTAGTAAATTGTTAATCAATTTCATGGTAGTAGTTTTGCCACTACCGCTGCGTCCCAGCAATACTAAAACTTCTCCTTGTAGCACTTTGAAATTAAGTTTGTCTACTAAATGCCTGCGGTTGAGGCGATATGTCACGTCGAGGCATTCGACAGCAACTTCATTATTGAGAGGCATGATTAGTTCCGGTGATTTGGGTTTTCAGCAAGTTACAGCATATTCCATGTAGATGTGGTACACACAAGAAGAGCGATCGCCTGCTGTTTGGTGCGTCGCCACCCGTCAATCTGTAAGTTTTATCGACCAATATTTCGCCGCGACGCACCAAACAGATTAACACCACACAATATAGCTTTATACTGTACTTTATGAACCACCGAAGAGGCTGTAAAATCGGCGCTCCTCGGAAAACAATTCCTAATCTAAAATCTAAAATCTAAAATCTAAAATCTAAAATCGACTTGATTTTGCCATTCTAGCAGTAAGGCTCGACATTGGAGGCAAGTTAATTTTTTGAGCAAGTCGCGAATTCCGTCTGGGGTGACAGGATATTCAGCACCGATAAATTCGGGGTTTACTGTTGCTGTCGGGTGCAATTCTGCAACAAAACCGTAGAGTTTTTGATTGGAGAAGGAACTGTTTACTGCCCAGCCGATATTGTTAATCGGTTCGAGGCGGGCGATCGCACTTTCTGTCACACCTAGTTCTTTCTTGAGTATAGCTGGAACTTGCGCGGCTGGCGTGGCTTCGGCTGGTACGCGACCGCCGGGAAAATCCAGGGTTGATTCTGCCACGCCGGGGCGATACATCGGTGTGGGAAACAGCAATTGGTCAGCTTGAATTGTCAAGATTACAACTGAATCTGCTCTTTCTACTCGCCAATATTCTACTGTTTTTCCTTCGGTTGTTTCGAGATGTTCGGCGATTAGTTTTACCCAATGAGAGTTGATCTCTACAAAGCGGTCTAGAGTTTTCCAGTGGGATTTTGCAGTTTGGTTCATGTGGGAATTTTTGGAATAAATCAGATGTTGTTTGCTATGGTAGGCGATCGTTGCCGAGCGCAACAATAGCCGATCGACCTTTTCAGCTTTGAGCCCGTTTTTTCCTCTCGATTGTAAATTTTTGCTACAACCTTACACATTCGCCTAGATAATTCCGTAACATAGACTACATAATCAAAGTTTATCTGCGCCGTCGCTCTGGGTTGTTGCAACCCCGACCTGGTTCAGAGTCTTAGCCCAAAAGGAGTTGTGATGAAACTGCAAACAGATATTCGTACTTGGCAATCCCAACCAACGCCCGGAAGCTTCGCCAATGTCCGCGACTGGGAAAAATTTGGCTGCGCCGTACCTGCACCAAAATTGACTCCTTCTATGTGGGTTAAATTGTTCAACCCGCCAACGGCATTCAGCTTTGACGAAGCGTGGCTGTTGTGTGAATCTTCGGAAGAACAGTGGCTAGCTTGGATTCCTGATTATGGCGAAATTTTACTGAGTACACATGAATTTTGCGCTCCTAAATCGTGAATTACGCAGACAAACTTTCATAAACCAGGTGTTAAAATCCATATCCCTCGCGTTCCACGGGATTTTTTGGAAACAAGCTGGTTTCTGCGTAATTATCTCGTTTGCAGTGAGGAATGCAAGTCCTTAAACTTTGATAAGGACTTGCATTCCTCACTACAAACGTCTTATATGATGTCGTTTCAGCCGATATCATACAGCACTTTCCAGGTAAGTGAAGTACAGAGAAACCGGGTTTCTTGAATAAAACCGGTTTCTGGCGAGAAATCCAGAAGAAACCCGGTTTCTGGGGTGTACTTTATAAACCTGGAATCCGCTGTATAAGTCCTAATAGATATTAATTGAAATTTCGCCAACAAAAAGAGCAATAGGTTTTCTATTGCTCTTTTTGTTCAAAAACACTCTCTAGTTTTTATCTTTAAGATAGCGGAAGTTATATCAACTGACCTCGATTGACCCCAATATCGCTGCGGTGACGGGTTTACTGTATCGATGCTTGCATGGGAGATATTGGTGAACCCGCCCTTACAGCAATTACGGTCAATTTAGCCCCTGTGATATTGCTGGCTTATTTGCAAACTGCACGGTTATTTGCGTTTCTGACAATCGTGCCTACTTTACCATTAATCTGAATCGGGTTCTTAGTGCTGGCTCGAATCAACAGCGGTTGTTTTGCCAGACATTCTCTGATTGATGTTGCCCAGGAGGTGAGAGCTCCGGTGTATTCTGTACGACCCGCTGGGGCGCGAAACTGATCGGTAATTAGGAAATCCGAGGTAATGCTAGTGTCAGTACCAACATTGGTAATAATTGGAAAGTCAAATGCTCTGGGCAAGGTTCTGTCCTGGATTCGGCCCGGTACCAACTGGTAATTCTTCGAGCCACCCTTGTAGTCAATACCTGCTTGAGGGCTGGTGGGAGGACTTGTTTGAGCCAATGCGGGAACAGGCAAGCTTGCTACCAAAACGGTGCAGGCACTCCAAAATAATTTCGATTTCATTCGATTCATCTCCTCAACTTTATGACGATTAGCACTAATTTAGGTATGCTCAAAAGACACTAGCTTTTATAGAGAAAGCGCCTGATGTTATTGAGCTTTTGAGTTTGAGTTCAACTTACCTAATTTATTACCAAACATTCTCAAAAATGTTAAAACTGGTTGGCCTGACAAGCTGTAGAAAAGTTTCAGTTGAGTTAGATATTTACACATCTGAAGTTGTTACAGCATTGGGGAGTCGGTTTTACCAGAATGATTCATTTTTGAGCGATGTCATTGGAACTTTATCAAATTTTGTCTCAGATATCAAGTTTTGCCGATCGCGTATCCTGTTTTAACACTGGGAAAGCGGCTCGATCGAGCTTTGAGTGTGGCGCGCTATACCAGGGCGAGAAAGATGCTACAGTGCATCGATGGGCGTTTGAGTATTTTCAGGCGACAATAGACAGAGAAGGGGCTTGAAAATAGGTGATTTTAGTGGAAGATAGTAAATTTATCGACGTATCGGACATTATGGGTGTTCCCGCGGCTCCGGCGGGTTACAAATCGGGCTTTGTGGGTATTATCGGACGCCCGAATGTCGGAAAATCAACGCTGATGAATCAGTTGGTGGGGCAGAAAATTGCTATTACTTCGCCGGTGTCTCAGACGACACGTAACAGGCTGCGGGGCATCCTAACGACACCGGAAGCACAAATTATTTTTGTAGATACTCCCGGAATTCACAAGCCGCATCACCAATTGGGCAAGGTTTTGGTGCAGAATGCCCGCACCGCGATTCAGTCGGTGGATGTGGTGCTGTTTGTGGTGGATGGTTCGGTGGAATCGGGAGGGGGCGATCGATATATTATCGAAATTCTCAGCAATTGCAAAGTTCCGGTGATTTTGGGGATGAATAAGTTGGACGAACAACCGGAGGATTCCGTGTTGATCGATCGAACTTACGAGCAAATTGTCAATCCTGAGTGGCCTGTAGTGAAATTTTCCGCTCTCACGGGCGAGGGTGTCGAGCCGCTGCAACAATTGTTAATCGAACATTTGGAGGTTGGGCCTTATTATTATCCGCCCGATTTGGTGACTGACCAGCCGGAACGCTTTATTATGGGCGAATTGATTCGGGAACAGATTTTGCTGCTGACGCGGGAAGAAGTGCCGCATTCTGTAGCAATTGCGATCGACATTGTTCAAGAAGAAGCAAAAATTACGCGCATTCTGGCGACAATTCACGTCGAACGGGATTCCCAAAAAGGTATTTTAATCGGTAAAAGCGGCAGTATGCTCAAGTCGATCGGCAGTGCGGCCCGCGAACAGATTCAAAAGTTAATTGAAGGCAAAGTGTATTTGGAGTTATTTGTCAAGGTGCAGCCGAAATGGCGGCAGTCTCGCACTCGTTTGGCGGAATTGGGCTATCGCGTGGAAGAGTGAAACTTTGGCAGTTGGCAGTTGGATTTCTTCGGTTCTTTAGACCTCTTGCAAAACATCCTTTTCATCTATTGATGGGACGGGCAAGATGCCCATCCCACAAGAAAAAATAAATTTTGTGGGATGGGCATCTTGCCCGTCCTAATTATTTTTGCAAGAGGTCTTTTGAATCAAGAATCGAGCACGACTTTCGCTCTAAGAGAGTTTCATCGGGTACCGAGAGTCGCTACAAACCCCCGCTGAACAACCAGAACGCCATTCCAATAACAGTACAGTAAACTGAGAGCAGCCCCATTCGCCCCAGTTAACCTATGCCACGTTGGTTCAATACTGCTGGCCCATGCCAAGAAGACATTCATTACGCACTGTCGCCCACGGTACGCTTACCAAGCTTAGAACGGTTAATCGCTCAACGCAACTATTTCGTCATCCATGCACCCCGGCAAGTGGGGAAAACCACCGCTATGCTGGCGTTAGCCAAACAACTCACCGAAAGCGGACAATACACCGCTGTGATGCTGTCGGTAGAAGTCGGCGCACCCTTCAGTCAAGACATTGCGGGTGCAGAGGATGCCATTCTCGGTGCTTGGCGACGGGCGATTTCGATTCGACTTCCCCCAGAATTGCAGCCGCCTGCTTGGCCCTCGTCGGAACCGGGACAGCAAATCGGCGATGTACTCAGCCTGTGGGCACAATCTTCTCCTCGTCCTTTGGTGGTTTTCATCGATGAAATTGACGCACTACAAGACCAAGCTTTGATTTCTATTCTGCGCCAACTGCGCGATGGTTATCCCAATCGCCCGAAAGCGTTTCCGCAATCGGTGGGTTTAATTGGTTTGCGGGATGTTCGCGATTACAAAGTGGCTGCCGGGGGAAGCGATCGACTCCATACATCCAGTCCGTTTAATATTAAAGTGCGATCGATTACTCTCAGAGATTTTAATGCCTCAGAAGTCGCGGAACTCTACGCACAACATACCCAAGATACCGGACAAGTTTTTACACCTGAAGCCGTAGCCTTAGCTTTTGAACTGACTCAGGGACAACCTTGGTTAGTGAATGCTTTAGCTAAGGAAATTGTAGAAGAATTAGTTACCGATGAATCTATAGAAATTACACCACAACATATTTTAGAAGCCAAAGAAATTCTCATAAAACGACAAGATACGCATTTAGATAGTTTGGCAGAACGACTGCGAGAAAACCGAGTCAAAGCCATTATCGAGCCAATGTTAGCCGGACGAGAATTGCCAGAATCTTCTAATGACGATCGCCAATATCTGCTCGATTTAGGCTTGCTCAAACGCGATCCAGCCGGGGGTTTAGTTATCGCCAACCCGATTTATCGAGAAGTGTTGCCGCGAGTTTTGGCGCAAGGGCCGCAAGATAGTTTACCGATTATCAGTCCGAGTTGGTTGAACGATCGCGGCGAACTGATTCCAGAAGCACTCCTGCAAGCGTTTCTCGCATTTTGGCTACAGCATGGCGAACCGTTACTCAAAAGTGCATCTTATCCCGAAATAGCCCCGCATTTGGTGTTAATGGCATTTCTGCATCGGGTGATTAATGGTGGGGGAACGTTGGAACGGGAATATGCGATCGGACGCGACAGAATGGATTTATGTTTGCGTTATGGTGAGGTAACATTGGGAATTGAACTGAAGGTTTGGCGAACTCGGAAAGTCGTTAGCGCAGCGACTCCGCAGGAGTATCCGTTGAGTAAAGGGTTGGAACAGTTAGATGGATATTTGGCTCGATTGGGAGAAGATTCAGGGTGGTTGGTGATATTCGATCGACGCGAGAATGCGCTCGAATTAGAAGAACGACTGAATACTGAAATTCATCTGACACCAATGGGGCGAACCATTACAGTTATTCGTGCGTGAAGAAGTTCTGATGAATGTCTTAATTTTTGCGATCGCCGAGGGTGTGCGATCGACTCTAATCTAAAATATAATTAAGAAGCGGTTGACATACACGATCGAGCTGCGGTATTACTCGATTATATCCAGTATTGTACCGCAACTGCCGTACAATTATTCGATCGCGCACCCATGTAACAAGCTAGTATATCTAATCTTTTCGCCAAACCTCAAACGAGGAGATTCTCAAAAATTCCAACTATGAACTACCGAAACCACATCACGATCGAAGCAAATAAACGCGGTGGTAAGCCTTGTGTACGCGGCTTGCGAATTACGGTTTATGAAGTGCTTGAGTACCTGGCTTCCGAGATGACCGAAGCAGAAATTAAAGGGCGATTTTCCCGATTTGACGCGAGAAGATTTAAAAGCCTGCATAGCTTATGCTGCTGACCGCGAGCGTCGGTTTATGACCGCGACCTTATCGGCATGAAATTACTTTTTGATGAAAATTTGTCGCCCAAGTTGCCGAATCGTTTGAGCGATCTTTTCCCAAATTCGCTTCACGTCCTTTGATGTGGGAATGAAAGCAACGATCGACCCAATAGTTTGGGATTATGCAAAAGAAATAATTTGATGATTGTCTCGAAAGACGCGGATATGCACGACCTGAGCTTAGTATTTGGGAATCCACCGAAAGTTATTTGGCTTCGCCTTGGAAACTGTTCGACATTGCAAATTGAAAATTTGCTACGTCGGAACTTTAACGCGATCAAATTATTTTGTGAAGACGAGAATTTATCGCTGCTTGCTTTATCATAATACACCGAATCGAATTAGCGTTAGGGTAGGTAGTTTTTCCATGATTATTCCACCAATCTTTTAAAGCCTCACACGCCAATTCACTGGCATATTTACTGTTTCATAATGTTATATATCCTATGTTTTGTTGAAAATCATAAATCCCATGTGGAATAACTTTTCCGTGACCTAAACTCCAAAATTCATGATCTAAAAGCGATCGCCCAACTCTACATTCTGACTCAACGCTTGTAGCCGCTCGCGATCCAATAACTCAATCTGAGAACCATTGATCGTAATTAATCCTTTATCGTGGAGATGCGAGAATGCCCTAGAAAGGGTAGCAGAAATCGTCCCTAAAATAGCAGCTAGCTGAGTTTTAGTAACATCTAGATTAATAACTTGATCACCATTAGCGCGACCGCTCAAATCTAATAAATAAGCCGCTAATCTTTGTGGCACTTCTTTAAACGACAGATCTTCCACCATCTGTGCCAATTTACGCGAACGGGTTGCCAAACTTGTCAGCATATTGATGGCGAGCGCAGGATATTGATGAAGTAAATCCAGAAAAGCTAACCGAGGGAAGAAGATTAATTCTGTGGATTCCAATGCGATCGCAGAAGCTGGAAAAGCTTTGCCATCAAAGGTGGCAACTTCGGCAAAGTAATCGCCTCTTTTTAATAAATGTAAAATGTGTTCTTTCCCATTGGATGCAGTCTTAAATACCTTAACACGACCAGCTTGGACAATGAAAAACCCAGTTGCTTCACTGCCCTGATGGAAAATTGTCTCATCTTTTCCAAAGGTTTGCAGTTGAGCGATCTGAGCTAAAGGAATCAGTTGCTCTGCTGATAATCCTTGAAAAATTAGAATGTTTTGTAACCAGTTGCTCAAATCGACTCTATTTAACATCGTTTAGGGTAGTGAGGATGGTTGGAACAAAGCGCCGAGCTAGACAATATAAACGTACTTGAGCATTTTTTAAGGTTCTTTTTGACTTAAGTCAAAGCATTATTAGGTTCTATTCTCCTATGGTATGTCATAGGTACTTTAAAACCGAATTTATGGCTTTATGGCAAACCCAACCTTTGACAAAGTGGTGACAGCCCGCGCTCGTCCCCGTCAAATTAGCCTACCCGCTTGGCTTGTGCTAATTTGCATCGTCACTTTTTCAGTGCTGATCTTTGCAGGATCGGCGATTTATAAAAATGCACCACCGATTCCCGCGACAGTGGTTTCTCCACAACAGGAAATCATTCTGACTCAAGCGAATATTCAAGCTGGGCAAGTAACCTATCTAGGTCGTGGGGGGCAACATATTGGTAGTATTTGGGGGCATGGCAGTTATTTAGCACCCGACTGGACTGCCGATGTTTTACACCGTTGGGGCTTAGCAACGGCAGGAATTTTGCATAATGGCAATCCTGATTTTAGTGAAGCAGATTTACAGGCTTTATCGGCAGTCGATCGCGCTACCCTCCAAGCGCAGGTACAGCAAGAATTTAAAACTAATCGCTATGCGTCAGAGACAGGAGCCTTAACCCTCACTGCGGCTCAAACTAAGGGACTAAGCAAGGTTTTTGATAGTTATCAAACGTTACTATCCCAAGGTTCTAAGATTCATTCCATTCCTAGCGGTTGGTTTACTGACGATACGCAAATCCGTAATGTCACTGCTTTCTTTACTTGGACAGCTTGGGCAGCCGCCGCCGATCGCCCGAATGCACCATTTTCCTATACCGCCAACTTTCCCCACGATGACTTGATTGGCAATCAGGCTCCGGCTCAATTCTTGATCTGGTCAATTGTGTCGGTGATTGTGCTGATTGCGGCGATCGGTGTATTTCTGTTTGTTTACATCACCCAAGAAGATAGCGAAGAAGTAATCGCTGTCGCCCATCGCCCCCTGATTCGCCTTGCCACACCTAGCCAAAAAGTCACCACCCTCTTCTTTGGGGTTGCTATGACTTTATTTTTGGTGCAAATGTTGATGGGAATGGTCACAGCCCATTACGCGGTAGAAGGCGATGGCTTCTATGGTGTGCCACTTCAGAAATATTTACCCTATGCCGCCTCACGGACTTGGCATTTACAGCTAGCCGTCTTTTGGATTGCCACCTGTTGGCTCGCCGCAGGGCTATATTTCGCGCCAAGGTTTGGTAAACATGAGCCGAAGTTGCAAGCTTGGGGCAATGGTGGTTTGTTAGTGGCTTTGACTGTCGTTGTTGTTGGTTCCTTAATCGGATCTTGGGCTAGTGTCCAAGGCATTATCGGCGGTGACAATAGTTTCTGGTTTGGACATCAGGGCTATGAATATGTAGAACTTGGTCGCCTCTGGCAATTATTGCTGATTGGTGGCATGGTGTTTTGGCTCTGGCTGATGTACCGCGCCCTCAAGCCTGCGCTCAAGGCGGAAGGTGATAAAACGGGACTGAATCATTTCTTTCTCTACAGTGCGATTACAATTCCCCTGTTCTATGCGTCAGGGTTGATGTACAACAATCACACCCATTTGAGCATTGCCGAATATTGGCGTTGGTGGGTCGTGCATTTATGGGTAGAAGGCTTCTTTGAGGTATTTGCGACTGTAGCGATCGCCTATCTATGTAGCGAATTGGGCTTTCTAAAGCGCTCATCAGCCCTGAGAGCCACCTACATGACGACAATTCTCTATCTCGGTAGTGGCGTAATCGGCACGTTACACCATCTCTACTTTGCAGGAACACCTGTATTCATTACGTCGATGGGTTCCGTTGCTTCAGCCTTAGAAGTCGTTCCCTTGACCTTAATTGGCTTTGAAGTGGTGAAGTCGATGAAGCTATCCCAAGAAGCGCAAGGATTTTATCGAGTACCACTAAAATTCTTTATTGCCACTGCTTTTTGGAACTTAATTGGCGCAGGTGTCTTTGGTTTCTTAATCAATCCACCGATTTTCCTCTACTATTCCCAAGGATTAAATACCACGCCAATCCATGCCCATTCTGCACTTTTTGGTGTCTACGGCTCCCTTGCGATCGCCCTCATGCTCTTTGCCTTGCGTGAAATCACTCCCGATCGCGCATGGGATGAGAAAAACTTCAATTTATCCTTCTGGTGGATCAATGTTGGTCTAGGCATGATGATGGTTTTCGGACTGATTCCTAATGGTTTTTATCAATTGGTGCAATCCGTTAATCATGGCACTTGGTATGCTCGTAGCGCTGAAGTCATTGGTTCGGCATGGATGCAGTGGACAGTTTGGCTACGCATCCCTGGGGATATCGTCTTCTCGGTTGGTGCATTGATCCTTGTCTTTTGCGTGATTAAAGCGATCGTGGCTATTTTCCAACAGCCTACTCAAGCCCAACCCCTCGAAACCATTGCGGCTGAGATTCCGGTCGTCAGTCATTAGTTGCTCAATTGTTCCAATTATCTTTCGTATTTATTGAGGATTCAGTCAATGATTCGTCTCTTAGTTGGTATTCTCGTTTTTGTGATCAATGTCGTCTATGCCGATCGCCCTTATCCTCGGTTTTATGTGCTAGAAACCGTGGCTCGTGTTCCTTATTTCTCTTATCTATCGGTACTTCACCTCTATGAAACCTTGGGCTGGTGGCGGAAGGCTGATTGGTTAAAAATCCACTTTTCGGAGTCGTGGAATGAACTACATCATCTGTTGATTATGGAATCACTGGGAGGATCGAGCTTTTGGGTCGATCGCCTTCTAGCACGAGCCACTGCACTCATTTACTACTGGATTATCATTTTGGTCTACATGGTGTCGTCCAAATCTGCCTACAACTTCATGGAACTTGTAGAGGGACACGCCTATGCCAGCTACGACAAGTTCCTCAATGCCGAAGCTGAAGCTCTCAAGCAACAGCCCGCACCAGATGTCGCTATCCAATACTATCGAGATGGCGATTTGTATATGTTTGAGGAGTTTCAAACAAGCAGTGCTAATGTATTCCGTCGTCCAACGATCGACAATCTCTATGATGTGTTTGTTGCCATTCGGGATGATGAAATGGAACACGTGAAAACAATGGTGGCTTGTCAGCAGCCGACTGCACAATTCTCGTTAGTCAGTCCCCATGCGATGCAGGCAGCTTCTACGCTAAAGGTTGAGTTAACTGCAAAGACCGATGCTGTGGAACTCAGTCCCTCGAAATAGGTGATTTGAACCCGTCGTTCTCTGGTATGAAAACGTTGGTATCGCCCTGTGTCTAGGGGCGATCGCGGCTTTTCTGATGGATGCTATTATCGAAAACAATCACTAATTCTTATTTGGCGATCGGGACTTTCTTCCATTCGTCGATCGTCTTGGACTGAAATCTGTTCTCTAAACTAATCTGCTAAAAATCCCATATTAAACTATGAACTACCGAAACCACATCACGATCGAAGCAAATAAACGCGGTGGTAAGCCTTGTGTACGCGGCTTGCGAATTACGGTTTATGAAGTGCTTGAGTACCTGGCTTCCGAGATGACTGAAGCAGAAATTCTCGACGATTTTCCCGATTTGACGCGAGAAGATTTAAAAGCTTGTATAGCTTATGCTGCTGACCGTGAGCGTCGGTTTATGACCGCGACCTTATCGGCATGAAATTACTTTTTGATGAAAACTTGTCGCCCAAGTTGCCGAATCGTTTGAGCGATATTTTCCCAAATTCGCTTCACGTCCTTTGATGTGGGAATGAAAGCAACGATCGACCCAATAGTTTGGGATAAAGATAGCTTTTTTAATTAGGACGGCTTAAGTGATTGAGTCGAATCGTGTGGCGAATTCGATCGAGGAAAGGAGATTCTGATGGGGAGTAAGAAGGAGTTGACATACATCGTCAATCTGCGGTATTATACGGCTATACTCAGTATTGTACCGCAACTGCGATATAATTATAAGTTATGCTGCTCAATCACTGAGCTATGCCGTACCAAAATTACTGCTGCCCGGAAAATCATAATGAGCCAATTTCTACGCATTTGGGAATAAAAGCATCTGCTCTATTGTCAGAGTAGTCGGGGTTTAGTCTTGCACTTCAAGAGTTTTGTATATGAGCATACAATTTGTCCAAAGCCTAAAGGGACGGATAGAGTCTGAGATTGAGATATTAGAGAGAAATATAAAAGGTCAGAAGAGTGTTAATTTTCTTATTAAAACTCGCTGCTCGATAAACTCGCTTAAAAGCATTTCGGTGCGTCTAGCAAGAATGAAAGCACTGCTCGAAATACAAGATTATAATTTGGTTTTTATTGGGAAAATAGGCGTTGGTAAAACTACAGCTATATGTCATCTATTTAATCTGTTTCACAAAGAAGAAAAAACTGTTGGTAAAACCGGAAAGACTGTCAATAAGATTAGTGAACTGCTATCTACGGGATCAGGGAGGACAACTATTTGTGAAGTTGTCATACAGCCCTCAATGTCCAAGAGAAGCTTCCTTGAGATAGAGCCATACAGTGATGATGAAGTTAAAGAATTTATCCGAGAAGTCTGTATCTACTTCTGGAATAAGGAACATGATCAAAATTCAGAAGTAACTGGCCTACCACCTGCTGAACTGCTAAGAGCCATTAGAAATATCACTGATCTTCGAGACTCTCAGATTGAAGGAAAGCGTGTAGATAAAGCATCTGAACTTGCCCAGTCATATAAAAAAAATCTTGATGGCTTTTTAAAGTCCGTTCTTGAAAGAGCAAATTTATCACGCAGAAATCAAACCCGTTTAGAATCTCTCGATGATTTTGAAAGTGTAGAAGATGAGAGAAAGTGGTTGCGTCATAACTTTAGCAATTTGAATCTTGGAAAAATGGATAAATTCTCTTTGCCCAAGAGAATTTATGTGGGTGTTAGTAATAAACTAATTGAATTTAATAAATATCCTCGCTTCAGATCAATCATTGACACAAGAGGTATGGATGATGCCAGAGATAGAAAAGATCTGTCTGATTACATCCGTAACCAAGACAATTCAATCTGTCTGTTTGCGGAACAATTTCTAGCTGCTCCAAGTAATGTTAGCGAGCTTCTGAAGAGATACCTAACGCGAGAATCGAGAGATATTGATACAAAAGTAGCATTACTGGTTCTGCCTCGAAAGGGCGAACCTGAAGATGTCGTCAACTTAGATGGAAAAGTAGAGGATAGAGACGAGGGAATTAAGGTTAGAAAAAATCAGATCGATGATGCTTTTGCAAGAGAGAACATCAAGTTCTTGCTAGAGAATATTTTCTTCTATGATGCTCTTCAGTTCTACGACGAGGAACATATCCTGAAACCTCAGTATGAAAAGGATGATGTTTCTGATGCAAGAATTGAACTGTTAGATGCTATCAATGATTTAATTTCTAGAAGAGAGAGAGCCTTACTTCAAGAAGCAAAAAATTATGAAGACATTTTTCAAGTCATCAAAAGTGGAGGAGGATTAAGCCCCCAAGAGGAAAAATTAATAAACGATCTAAAAAAAACTATTGAGTCTCATGAAAAGACAGAGTTTTTGAGTAATTTTGAGAATAGATATAAGAATCATCTTAAAAGCTATCATGTGATGGTTTTTCGTGCAATAAATAATAGGTTTGGCACCTATGATCTGCGAGATATAGATATTTATTTCGATGGTTCTACTGTTGCAGAAGTATTACTTAGGGACAGGCTTCGTGAGTCAAAGGCAGAGATTATAGGTGCTGTTGAGTTGGTTGAGAAACATGCCTCAGAACAATCAGGGCTTAAACCCGTCATGAAAATTTTAAGCGAACAAATAGATGAATATTTTGAGAAATTTATTATTGAGATCGGGCAAGAAATTTGCTGCTGTATCAAAGATAGTCTTGCTCCCCAAACTTACTCTAATGAATTTTGGGATTATGCTCAAAATAGGTGGGGTCAAGGGCATGGCTACAGAGATGATGTACTTGACCAATATGGTAGCCAAATTAATAGTTTAGATGATTGGCTGGTTGAGAGAGTACAAGAAGTTTGGAAGCAGAACTTTATGGATAGGATTCTAGAGTTCTTTGGTGAAAGTTGAAGTTGGCACAGCATAACAATCCCGCTGCACCGGAACGAAGTCGAGTTATCGGTGAGATGCAAAGTTCATCTGCGTCCGGTGAGCGGGAACGTTAGCCCGCTAAATCTTGGTTAGGGTATAGTTGATAATCATGAGTTAGTTGTAATCAAATACATTGTAAAGATTTAATGAATTTACGTAAAAACATTGTATTTATTGTGGAAAAAATATAAACTCCTAAAGGGTGCTGTTCAATTTGTTGTATTCCCGGCTTATTGATAAAAGTCGGGCTGCCGTTGGATTGAAGTTGTAAAAAATTCAAAGTGTAGGAGCATACCCATGAACAGGAGATTACTGATTTTCTCGATCGCAGCGGTGGTTTAGGGAATGGGGCATAGGTAATGGGTGGGATGTTAAACCAAAATGTCCCTGTGTACTAACGCTATCTCGCAAACGCTGCCTCACTTTGGAGATGGTTCGGAATCTCGATCGAGAGTTAAGCTAAATAAAACTCCGAGTTCTGCATCGATGCTTATTAGAAGCGAATAATTTCGATCGTGCCTCGCGATCGCACAAAACAAACATCAAATTCTCGAAAGAAGTTGGTTTGCCCGAGAATTAATGGAACCTGAGAGGCTTGTGCCCAAGCAAATGCTAGGCGAACGGGTTCCAGATTCCCAATTTGAACATCTACAAATACACCCCGCGCCTCAACCGTTGCCAGATTTCCTGCCAATGGCAAGCGGACAGTTTGTTCCTCCCAAATTGCACCCAATTGCAGACCAATGTCATAAGGTAATAGATTGACCGCAGACCCAGTATCTAGCAGTGCATTCGCCGAGACAGAAAAGCCTGCATGAATCAGAGTGATGGGAATCGTGGGTAATGCTTCATCGTCAGAAAAGGGAAACTCGATCGAACTAGGCATGAGTAGATGCCTCTCGATCGTCTCGAATCATCTGCATCATAATGTTTGCCGCTTCCGTTGCATCGTAGAGCGATCGAACTGGATACTCTGATGCAGAAAAGATGACTTGTAGTTCAGCGTCTGGGATTTGCACTGCTAGGAGTTTGAAGAGTGATAATTTGTCTGACTGGCTCAGATTGTTCACCAAAGGTATTAACTCAGCGAGAGACATGGTTTAAACTCCCAGAAGTACGAGAATACATCTATCATAAACGCTGCCTGAGTTTGGAGATGATTCGGAATCTCGATCGAGAATTAAGGATTCCGTAGGAGATTCCGATCAAACTTTATCCTGCCCAAAAACAAAGAAAAAGCCGCCCTAAAAGGCGACGTACTGAGCGTAGCCGAAGTGACCACGAATTTCTTGATGGTACCCGCCACGTGATTTATCCGTGGAATCAATCCAAAATCGAAAATCGAAAATCCTCAAGCCCCCGCATTTATCCGTGGGGTCAATCGAAAATCTAAAATCGAAAATCTAAAATCGATTGACGGGACTTTAGCCCTCCGCTTATTACCAACAAATATCAAGGCAACTCAACCGAACTCGGTTTAGCAATGTGAGGCAAGCCCCAGCCCAATTTTTCCCGCAAAATGTGGAAAAACTCAAAAGATTGCACCCGAATAAAGCGGGCTGGGTACGGAGCTCGCTCGACTTGCACCCAATCTTCGGGCAGAACATAACATCCGCCGTTACCATCTACCACCATTACCAGGCGGGTCGGACTCGCCGGCAAAATCTTGATCGGCTCGGTGTTGGAAAACACCAAAGCCCGCGAAGCCATTGAATGCGGGCAAATAGGCAGCAACTGCAACACCGGCACTCCGGGAATGATCACAGGCCCGCCGGCAGACAGCGCGTAAGCCGTCGATCCTGTGGGAGTCGCGATGATGACTCCATCTGCGGCAATGTCAATAGAGGCGTGTTGCCCGATCGCCACTTCAAAATGACACATACAAGTCAGGGGTTCCCGGTGCAGCACCATTTCATTGAGACAAAGGGCTTCCCAGAGGCAGTCGTTTTCTCGAAACAGCCGCACAGCCAGCATCGATCTTTCTTCGATTTCGTATTCTCCGGCGATTACCTTTTCCAAAGCTTGCGGCAGCAAGTTCAGGTAAGTTTCTGTTAAAAAGCCCATGTGACCGGTATTGACAGTCAGCAGCGGCACTCCAATCGGAGCGACTTGGCGAAATGCCGACAGCACCGTACCGTCGCCACCCAAAACCACTGCAAACTCCATGTCGCTGTCAAAACCGGGGGGGACGAGTTGTTCGATCTGAGTGTGGCACAGGGGGCGATCGGGGCTAGAATAGCCCAGAATTCCTCCCGAACCAGAAACCGAGCAAACCTCCCAGCCGCGGGCAGTCAGCTTGTCTTCCAACTCTGCGGCGATGCGACAAGCCACAGGTTTAACGTCGTTGTATATAATCCCAGCTTTCGGCACTTTAAAATGTAAAGGGCATTTTTTGTTTACTCCGTTTTTTAGTCTTAAGCTGCTCGTACTCTATTTCCTTGAGCTTCTTCATAATCAGATTAAAGTATTCTTCGAGATAAGACTCCAAAGTAGTAGTTTCTTTAGGGTCGATTCCGAAGACACTGTAAACATCATCCATCGGAGCTTTCAAGGGTTTTCCGGCGGCCAAAACTTCTGAAAAAGCCAATCTGTCAGCTACGTTCCAACTCCACTGAAAGAAGGTAGCTAATTTACGAGTAGCCTGCAACAATACGTCTGGGGTGCGCGTAATTTTTGCTTCCTTCCCTGACAGCCGTTCGCACAACCGCACGATTTCGTCAGCATCCCAAGCACGATTTCCCACCACCGGAAAGCTTTTTTTCTCGGTTTCAGGAACGGAAAGGGCCCGGACGGCAAATTTAGCAACGTCCTGAGTGTTCATGTAGGCAAGGGCGGATGGCTTGTTGGGCAGCCAGACTGCCTGATTGTCCAAAATCGGCATTGCATACAGGCTCAGCAGTCCTTGCAAAAAGCCGCAAGGTCTCAAGATTGTGTAGTCTAGACCGGATTCTGCTAAGAACAATTCGGTACAGCGCTTAATTTCCAACAAGGGGACTTGGGGATATTTCTCGGCGTCGAGAAAAGAAAAGAATATGTAACGCTTGATGCCTGCTGCTGCTGCTGCTTGGATCAGCGATACTTTTCCGTCCCAGTCTACTCTTTTGATGCTGACAGAATCCGCTGCACTGGCTGTTGCTGCATCGATAATAGCACTGACGCCTTCTAGGGCCGGAGGCAGACTGTCTGGCTGGCAAAGGTTCCCCGGTACGAGTTCAGCGCCCCATTCTTTCAAAAATGCAGCTTTTCTGTAACTTCTGACTAAACAGCGCACCTGGTAGCCCTCGTCTAGGGCGCGGCGGGCTATTTGGCGGCCGAGAGTGCCGGTGGCACCTAAAATCAATAAAGTCATCTAGGGATTAATTATGAATCTTAAACTTTCTATAAGATGGTATCAGGTTTTTGTTAAGTTTGTTATAAAAACTTAACAAAAACCTGAAATTTTCTCATTTTAGGCTTGAGATATTCGCCAGAAGGCTTGCTTTCGGGAGCAAGTAGACTCTAGAAGGCAGAAGGTAGAAGGCTTCTGAAGGATTGGTTGAAAAAAACTTATTCTTCGCCGCCTTGCAATTTGAGCAGGAGGAAGCCTCCACCTATACCCACGAAAATTAGGGAAAAGGACAAAAAGGCTGCATTGAAAATTTCAGGATTCATGATTATATATGTCCAATTGGGCGATCGCATTAAATAAAGATAATATAATTTGGGGCAACCAGGTACAGGAATGCTAAAATTTCAGTGCCGAAATTCCTGTATTTTGTTGGAGAAAACTGCCTTGAGTCTCGATCGGGAATCAAAACTAGCTGTAACTCTGGGAGATCCGGCGGGAATTGGCCCGGAAGTGATTCTCAAGGCATTGGCAGATCCCGCTGCTGCTTTGATGGTGACGGTTTTCGGATCTAAGAGAATTTTGCAGCAAACTTACGATAAGTTGCGATCGAGCAATCCAGCCCCAGAAGCGGCAAATCCCGAAACATTAAATATTATTGATATTGAACCAGACAGCAAGTGGGGCGAAATTGTCCCCGGTGTCGGTAGTGCAGCTAGCGGGGCGGCTAGCTTTGCTTACATGGAAAGTGCGATCGCCCGTACCATCGCCGGCGAATTCTCCGCCATCGTCACAGGCCCGATTTCCAAAACTTGCTGGCAGGCGGCAGGTTACAATTATCCCGGACAAACAGAACTTCTCGCAGAAAGGGCAAAATCGCAGCGGTTCGGAATGCTGTTTGCCGCCACATCTCCCCACAGTGGCTGGACGCTGGTAACTTTACTGGCTACCACACATATTTCCCTGCGTCAAGTCCCCGATGCTTTGACTCCAGAATTACTGAGTGAAAAACTAGAATTACTGATAGACTGTTTGCGGGAAGATTTTGGGCTGGAAAGACCGAAAATTGCGATTTCTGGCTTAAATCCTCACAGCGGCGAAAATGGCAAACTGGGAAATGAAGAGCAAGACTGGATGATACCTTGGTTGGAAACGCAGCGCGATCGCTTTCCTCAAGTGCAGTTAGACGGGCCAGTCCCCCCCGATACCCTGTGGGTAAAACCGGCTAAAGTTTGGTACGGTTTAGCCAAGGAAGCTCACGACGGTTACTTGGCAATGTACCACGACCAGGGGTTGATTCCAGTAAAATTGATGGCTTTCGATAAAGCAGTCAACACTACAATTGGCTTGCCTTTTGTCCGCACATCTCCCGATCACGGCACAGCTTTTGATATTGTAGGTCAAGGGATTGCAGATGCCTCCAGCATGAAGGCAGCATTGCAGTTGGCGGCTCAGTTGGCTAGTCGCAGAACAGCAGTTAAAATAAGGCGATAGCTTTAGTACGCCTGACGCTTGGAACAATTGTGTCATTCCTATTGATTTTCGCTGGGGTGAGGCGGCAAGCAAGCTGGTAATTTCCTTCGGTAGATTAAAATCAACTATTGGTAGCGCAGTATGGCAGCATCTAATGATAATTCAGGCAAAATATATCAGTCAGAAAAAGAGGTTTCTGATGCAACTCTGGCAAGTTCTAAAGCTGGAGAGCAACTTCAGGAATTGCTAACCATACTGACTGAATTTCAGTTATTAAAGAAATCCAAAAAAGAGCCAAGCGAGCTGAAATTACCGCTTTCGGAAAAGTCAGTTCAGCGATTAGAGGATGAGGAAAATCGGCGCAAACAATTGTCTTTCCTGATCGAATCACCGAGTATTGTACCGGAAGTATTAACTAACGATGAAGAGATCCCCTCTCAAAGACGAGAAAACAATAATGAGGAACCCGATTTATCTATAGCCGGGAATGTCGCCAAAAATAATCGCCCCTCGGAGGAAGAATTAGAACAAGCAGTAGAGCAGTTTAAACAGTTGCAACAACTGCTGTTTGAAAGGGATTTACCGGAATTTTATAGTAATGTTTTGAGCGTGGAACAAAGGTTAGAAAATTTTGAGAATCTGATGTCTCAACCAGAAGAATTGATGGTTTTACTGAAACCGTTAATTCCTGAGTTAGTGAGAGAAGAATTAGACGAATTGAAGTCTGAATTAAAAAAGGCGATCGACCTCGCGAGCAATAATAAAATTAATCGGATAGAGTTGGAGGCAAAATTAGCAGATTGGGAAAATCAAATTGCGAACTTGAACCAGCAGCCACTGCCGAATACAGAACACTTAATCCAACGGCTGATGCCGGTGGTGGGCGATCTGCTAAACCGTAAGGTAGAGGAGTCTAAGTTAGAGGTAGCTTCGGCGATCGCACCGAGAGTCAATCAAGTAATTCACAATCAAAACGGACTTGAAGAACAGGTAGTAAGAATTGAAGATAGAGTTGCAAATATTCAGCAGCGTTACCAGCAGCAACCGGAAGATTTAATCAAGCAGCTAGTACCAGTAGTTAGCGATTTGCTGAACCGCAAAATTAGTGAATTAAAGTTAGAGGTTGTAGAAGCTGTTGCCCCCTCAGTACAGGTAAGAATAGCTTGGGTAGAAATAGAAGAAAAAGTATTGAGCCTCATCGAGAGCCGACTGGCTACGCAACATTCGCCGACTCAAAAGCCAGAAGAGATAAGGGCGATGCTAATGCCGGCAATAACTGATTTGCTGAATCAGAAAATCGATGAATCAAAACTACAAGTAGCAGCGACGATCCAACCTTTGATAGAATCAGCAATTCTTCAAAGAGAAGTTCAAGGAAAATTGAGCGACGTAGAAAGTAGACTCAATAATCTTCAGCGACAGCAAAAAACGCAGCCGGAAGATATAATGGCAAGGTTAATGCCGTTAATGATTGAGTCGCTGAACCGGAAAATCGAGGAGACAAAGTTAGAGGTGAGAGAGGCGATCGCGCCTGGTGTCAATACGGCTATTCAAAACAGCGGTATTGCAGCACAAATATTAAATAATGAAACTAAGATTCTCGAAGTTCAGCAGCAAGTTTTAGCCGAGATAGAAGGGTTGATGGCAAGAATAATGCCAGTGATTGTAGAAATGCTGTCTCGAAACATCGGGGAAGCCCAGCTAGAGATAGAATCTGCGATCGCCCCCGCTGTCGATGCAATCATTCAGAATAAAAGGATCGATCAAAGACTCGCGAAGATCGAACAACAGATTGTGGCGATCGAACACCGGATTTATGAATCGACAGACTTGTTTACCGATTTACTGAAACCATTGATTGACGAGCTGATGGTTAGCCATCACGCCCAACTGCAAAAGTCTGTCATCGAATCTATTTTACCATTGTTAGATGAAGTTGTAAGTTATAATTACAGACTCAACGATAAAGTAGGGGAACTCGATCGCAAAATTACTGATGCGGAATGGGGAGGCGATCGGGAAGAATTAATCGCCCGAATTAAAATCATGTTTCCCGAAATGATGCTCCAAACAATTAATGAGTCGAGAAAATCATTTGTCGAAACCATAAGTCCGATAATTGATGAAATAATTAATACGAAAACCCGAGAAAATAGACAATCTATGGGAGTAGCCATATCGCCGGCTCTGACTGTGGGAATCAGCCACAGAATGAGTGAATCGCCCGATGAAATTGCAATGGCGATCGCGCCGGAAATGGCCGCCGCTATCAAACAGCAAATTCATCTCAAGCGAGAAGCAATGTCGGATGCACTTTATCCGATTATCGGTAGCACGATTTTGAAATACATCGCCGAGATGATGCGGGAAATTAATGAAAAACTCGAATCATCTTTAAGTCCAGAGAGAATTAGTCGCAAAATTAAATCCAAATTGCAGGGCATTTCTGAAGCAGAATTGCTGATGAAAGAAACAACACCACTGAGTGTTAAAGCTGTTTTTTTAATTCAAGCAAAATCGGGATTAGTAATTTCAGCAGTGCAGCACTCTGAACGCGAACAGCTAGAATCAGACATGGTAGCGGGGATGCTGACTGCTATTCGGGCTTTTGTCAACGATTGCATATCTCAGTCGGGAAATATTGCAGAAATTGATGCCATAGAATACGGCACATCTACCATCGTATTGGAAGTAGCGGGTTCGTGTTATCTAGCAGTAGTGATGCAAGGAGAAACCCGCCAGTGGTTTAAGTATAAAATGCGATCGATATTCAACAATATTGTTCTAGAATACGGAGCTCAAATTCAGTCATTTAACGGCGATCCAGCAACTGTGCCACCCGAAGTAAACTCGAAATTGCAAAAATTAATCGATACAGAGGTAAAAGTTAAATCTCCTAAACTACCCATTGTACCCATGATCGGTTTGGCAGCGTTAGGTTTAATTGGCGTACCTTGGGGAATTCATCAATACCGCAGCGGAGTTGCAGCGAGCTTAGAAGCAGATACGAATTTAGCATTACAATCTGCTCCCGATTTATCAGTTTATCGCCTCGTGGCAGATGTTAAAGATAAAGTATTGGAGATTTCGGGACGAGTGCCGAATCAAAATCTGCGATCGAAAGCGGAAAAAATCGCTCAGCAAGCGGCTCCACAATCAAGAATTGAAAATAAAATTATAGCCGTTGAAGTACCTCCCGATCCAGTTTTAGTAGAAGCCGATGTCAAGCGGACAGCAGCTCTTTTGAATAAAGTAGAAAGCATTGATATCTCAGCTCGCTATGCAGAGGGAAAAGTCGCCGTTGCAGGCAGCGTGAGCCAAGTGCCAGATGCTCAGAAAATAACTCAAGCTTTTGAGAAAATTCCGGGGGTGAAGTCTGTAACAAATACAGTGATAATAGGAACTCCACCGCCGCCAAAGATAATAATGCCAGTTCGCGTGTATTTCGGTGCAGGCTCGGCAAGTTTGGAGGCGAAAGATGTAGCACAAAAGCTGAGCAAAGTCAAGGAATATATGGATAAAAATCGCACGAAGAATTTAAGGGTAGTTGGCTACAGCGATTTTAAAAGCACTCCGGTAGAAACTCAAAAGTTGGCACTGGAAAGGGCGACAAATGTGAAAAATATTTTGGTTAGACAAGGGATAAATGGCAACAGAATAGAAGTTGCTTCTACTAAGGGTCGTCCCGAAGGTGTGGAGGCTAATCAACCGCTGTGGCTGAGCAGATTGGTAGTATTTGAGGTGATCAATTAAAATTGGGAATTGGGAATTGGGAATTGGGAATTGTTAATTGGGAATTGTTAATTGGGCATTTTCCCTAATGACTAATGACTAATGACTAATATCATGTCCGATCGATTAACCATAATATCCCGGTCGGGGCGGGTTTTTGAGATGGTCAATTATTGGCAGGTATTGTTGGTGAACCCGCCCCTACCTGATTGCGGGTAATCGACAGGATATGACTAATGACTAATGACTAATGACTAATGACTAATGACTACTGACTAATGACTACTGACTAATGACTCTTAAATTAATCGAACTCGCCCGCAGGTAAAGGCTTGTATTCGATCGCCCGCCAAGCATACTAACAAGCGGCCGCATCCATCTATGCCGGCGGCTTCTCCGCAGATGGTTTCCGAGGAAAGTTCGATCGCCACCGGGCAGCCAATCAACGCATCGCGGCGGCGCAATTCCGGCAAAAGTAGCGCTAAACCGGACTTGGAGGCTGGCTTGTCTGTGGTAGAAAACATATCGGCTAGTTCGAGTAAATAGTGCCGCAGTCGATCGACCAAACACAGTTCATCCGGTACTGTACTAGCAATAGAATGCAAGCTTATCGCATTGCCGATCGCACTTTCATCCAATCCCGCAGCCGCGAAATCTACGCAGCGGTTGAGTCCAATTCCCACAACGGCGCGAGTTTTGCCCAAAGCATTGCCGGAAGTAGCTTCGCAGAGAATTCCGGCTAATTTGTGGCGATCGATCCAGACATCGTTTGGCCATTTCAGGCGCAGCATATCGCGACAGTCGGGAACCAAATCTTCGATCGCGTAAATCACAGCTAAACCCGCTGCTAAACTGATCCCCGGCAACAGAGTGGGGTTGAGGTTGTCGAGTACAAAACTAACAGTCAAGACACCGCTTGGGGCGTGCCAGGTGCGCCCGTGTTGGCCGCGCCCGCTGGTTTGTCGCCTAGTAAATACTGCATCTCCGTGGTGGAGTTGGGCCGCGCGGCCGATCGCCCAACTGTTGGTACTTGGACAGGTATCCAACGAGTGTAGCCAGTGAGGGAGGTTTGGGCGATCTGGTTCTGTGGTTGCGGACACGGGAGTTAAGGGCAATTCAGACAACGTTTGATTTGTAGTATTTGATATCTAAAAGCTGATTATCGCATTTTCCAGAAGTGCCACCTCGCGCGACGGCGAGAATTCAGAGACATTGGAGTGTAGTACAGTTTCAGCATCAGATTTACCTTAGCCACAACATCTGTTTAGCCACCAAATCTCTTGATTTATAAGGATTTTGGGGGATTCATAGGGTTGGTTGGAGCGATCGACACCCCATTGAAAAACCCAATTTAAAAAAAAGTTGTATTACCCCCTTGACAGTCTTGTATTACGCAATGTAGTATAAATGTATGGCGAAGGGGAAAGAGCTTCAAAGCCTTACCCCACGAGCAATATGAACCTTGAAAACAGAATAGGAAGTTAATCATGTCACATAATTGTGGACATCGGCGGTGTAGACTCCGGCAACAATAGCCCGATCGGGTTGTAGTACGCGGAATCAACCGCCACCCCGTCCCAACTTGAGTAATTCAAGGACAGAATATTGTTCATTTTCGCGGGGGTATAGCTCAATCGGTCAGAGCAGTCGCCTGTCGAGCGAAAGGTTGCGAGTTCAAGTCTCGTTACTCCCGTCAGTCGATTTTAGATTTTAGATTTTAGATTTTAGATTTACTCCACAGGAGAAGAATCTGGGAACTGGAACTAGGGTCTAAAATCCACACCTCCTGTCGGAAAGCAAGTATCCGTTTTGTCGATTTTAGATTTTAGATTTTAGATTTTAGATTTACTCTACAGGAGAAGAATCTGGGAATTGGAACTAGGGTCTAAAATCCACACATCCTGTGGGAAAGCAAGTATCCGTTTTTCGGCGGGGGTCAAAGTCCCGTAGGCAAAAGTCAAGCCGTCTCCCCCTCTGGCGTGAAGATTGCGAGTGCAAACCTCGTCGGGACTCCCAGGTTAGGTGGCCGAGTGGTTGAAGGCGTCGGTCTGCAAAACCGAATTGCGCGGGTTCAAATCCCGCCCTAACCTCTGTTCCCAATCAGAAATTAAAAATTAGAAATTAAAAGATTAAACTAACAGTCTTTTGATTGAATTTTTGAACTTTGAAAAGGAACGAAGCGAAAGTGACATTGCAGCGTAGCTTAATCGTAAAGCGCCAAGTTCATACCTTGGTCAATGCGGGTGCAAATCCCGCCGCTGCCACCAAAAGCAGGGATGGTGTAACTGGCAACACTCTGGTCTCCAAAACCAGCATTCTGAGTTCAAATCTCAGTTCCTGTGCCAATTTATAGTGCTGTAGGCAAATGGTTTAAGCCGCTTGGTTTTCACCCAAGTGATTGCGGGTTCAACTCCCGTCAGCACTTCTCGTGGGTCGTTGGCAGAATGGTTTTGCAGCCGCCTTTTAAGCGGATGGATCGAGGTTCAATTCCTCGACGACCTACCAAAATTTCTATCTTGGGTCGGCCCTCCTATTGGCGTGGGTAGCTGTCTGTAAAACAGTAGCTTAAAGCGTTGCTGGTTCAATTCCAGCCCGACCCATTTGTAACTGTATTTAATATGCAGTTGCAATCTTGAGAACGTGGTGTAGCCGGATAACATCTCAGTTAATAAAACTGAAGATTGAGGGTTCAAATCCCTCCGTTCTCGGTGTGGAGAGGTGGCCGAGTGGCTTAAGGCGCTTTCCTGCTAAGAAAGAGCGGTTTAACAGCCGTCGAGGGTTCAAATCCCTCCTTCTCCGTTTTCCCCCGATAGCTCAGTTGGTAGAGCGCTTGTCTGAAGAACAAGAGGGCGTCAGTTCGATACTGACTTGGGGGATTGCGTTGCCTTATAGCTCAATGGTAGAGCAAGCGGTTGTTAACCGCTAGGTTGTAGGTTCGAGTCCTACTGGGGCAGCCATTTTTTAAATTGCCGGGTAGACAAATTGGTAAAGTCGCCTATCTCTGAAATAGGAGTTTCTGTAGGTTCAAAGCCTACCCCGGCACCCAATTATTGGGAAGTCGCCTAATCGGTATGGCACCGCTCTTTGAAAGCGGAAAAATGCAGGTTCGATCCCTGCCTTCCCAGTTCTGCTATTACCAAAGCAGAGCAATTACACTCCTGTAGCCCAATTGGCAGAGGCCGCAATTTCAAAAATTGTGTTGTGTGAGTTCAAATCTTACCAGGAGTACCAAATTTTCCACTACGTTTCTACTTGCTCCTGTGGCGGAATTGGCAGACGCGGCAGACTTAAAATCTGTTTGATTTTGATTGTGAGTTCGAGTCTCACCCGGAGCATGAACGGGATGTAATTCAGCGGCCAGAAGCCATGCTTTGGGAGCATGGAGTCGTTGGTTCAAATCCAACCATCCCGACTTTACCCCTGTGGTGTAATTGGAAAACATCACTCGCTCAAAACGAGTGTTTTTTGCAGGTTCGAGGCCTGTCAGGGGTATGAGGTTTTATTCAATCTCAAATCTCAAACCTCAAATCTCAAATCGGTTTTGCCCCTGTAGCCCAATCGGTAGAGGCGCTAGATTTAGGATCTAGTTAGTGCTGGTTCGATGCCAGTCAGGGGTATTTGGTGACATCGCGGGTGAAGTAGCCTGGGTAGGCTTGGAGGTCTCATAAGCCTCTTAATAGCAGGTTCAACTCCTGCCCCCGCCACCAAAAATGCAGGTGTGATGTAATTGGCAACATGAGGCTCTTGTAAAGCTTTCTTGCAGGTTCAACTCCTGTCACCTGCTTGGGAAAATACGATCGCTCTTTAAGCAGGATTGCGATCGCCCCCTTCCCAAATTTGCAGTTGTCTTTCTGCTGCAACAAAACAGTTGACATACGGCGTGGGATACACAAAATAATCGTAAGCCAGAGCCATTTGCCGCGCGGCTTCACGATAAGGAACTCTGCCTATACCCGTTCCTAAACCCGGACAAACGACACTCTCAATTTTACGTTTTGCGTGTCGATTGTAGCGCCGAATTGTTAATAGCATAGCCCACATTGCCACATACGGAACGTCTGTTCCTACGACAGACATCGGTACGCGCATGGTGGGAGTATGAGCGATAAAAGGATGTTTGGGATGGTGAGTTTCGATGATAAATGACGTGCCAACTGGTTGTTCGCCTAGATAGTCTTCCAAGATATGATCCTGAACCCTAACCATTAGAGAATGACCGAAAAAATCAACAATGGCTGCATCGATACCGCCATCCATCATGCCAAATGAATTGGCGGGACTAACCAAACAGTCATACTCGGTTAAATCCTCGAAACGTTTGTTGGTAATTTCGACATTGGGTAGGTAGAAAAAATGCTCTTGGAATGCGGCGAATAGTTGGGAATTGGGTGCTGTAAGTATAAGTTTCATGTGTTTTATCTCCGCTCCTAGTTTAGCAAATTACTAATGGCGATCGCACTCATTTTTCCAAAAACTTGTCATAATTGAGGTTGAGTAGTTCAAGGTTAAACTATGCTAGCAACTGACAACACCTCAATGGGAAAAATTATTACCACACTCACCGTGACTAACCGCGCCGATCAAAATGTCGCAGCCAGAGGATTTATGCCTTCCGACCAAATCCGTTCAGTCACTCTAAATAATGTGCTAGTTGATACAGGTGCAACAACATTGTGTTTGCCTGCAAGTATCATTGCACAACTCGGTTTAGAATTGCTCAAAGAAGTGGATGTAGAGACTGCTAATGGCATTGGTAAAGCCAGAATTTTTCAGGATGCTAAAATTTCTTTAGTAGGACGCGAAGGCACGTTTGAGTGTTTGGAATTGCCCGGAGGTATGAATCCTTTATTAGGCGTGATTCCTCTAGAAGCCCTGGGAATTGAATTAGATTTAAAAAATCAGCGATTAGTAACTTTACCCATCAGTCCAACGCAAACTTACTTGACAATTTTGTAAAGGCTGTATGTTGAGGTTAAAGAGATACAATCGCTAAACTAATTGCGGATATGGTGTAACGGTAGCATTCGAGTCTTCCAAACTCTAGGCACGAGTTCGAGCCTCGTTATCCGCTTGGCTAAACGAGAGGTTTTTTCAATCCAAAATCTCAAATTTCCCATCTAAAATCGGTTTGCGGATGTCATGTAGCGGCTAGCATCTGAGTATGCCATTCTCAGCGCATGGGTTCGAGTCCCATCATCCGCTTTTGTAGTCCTGAGCTTCGAGGGTAGAGCGTTTGCCTTACAAGCAGACGCGGGGTAATCTCCTGTCAGGACTACCAATTTATGGGAGTGTAGCTCAATGGATAGAGCGCCGCGCTATGCGCTACCGCGCACGCTTCGCTAACGGACGCGGATGTTGTGGGTTCGAGTCCTACCACTCTCGTTGTTTTTGCTTTAATTTAAGGAGGTTGATTCCATTGAATGGATAATTTTTTATAGTAAGAGCGATCGCCCTTTGCGTGTCCCTATCTTTGGAGCCTACATACTTTAGTACGAGAGGAAAGGTAACGCTGTCAAAATCAGCGGGCGTTTGAGAACGAGGAGTGCATTGAACCCGGCAGGTTGGCTTGAAAGTAGCCATCCTTTAAAGAGTGTGTAATAACTCATCGGCGGAGTCCCTCTAGTAACTGAGAAAACGCAATGCTCTGATAACTTGCACGGAAAGTACGCGCGGCGCAGCTATCCCGTAGGGAATCGCGCATTAACAAAAAACATGGGAGCGTAACTCAACAGGATAGAGTGTCGAGCTTCTACCTCGAATGTTGTGGGTTCAAGTCCTACCGCTCCTGTTGAATGGGTTCGTAGCTTAATTGGTAAAGCATCTAACTGGCTGTTAGAAAGATATCGGTTCAAATCCGATCGCAATCCACCAAATTTGGGTTTGTAGCTTAATTGGTAAAGCACCTAGTTCGCTGCTAGGAAAATGTCGGTTCGAGTCCGACCACGATCCAGCAAAAACGGGGTCATAGCTCAATTGGTAGAGCGCTTGCCTTGCACGCAAGAGGTTAGGAGTTCAATTCTCCTTGATTCCACTGCGGTGTCTGAAGCCAAAGTGGTAGCGGCGCTGGTTTGTGGAACCAGTAATAGCGGGTTCAATTCCCGTCAGATACCCCTCGGAAGATGCCGCTAAATGGTTGGCAACCAGTCTTGAAAACTGGGGTACAGGTAACTGTAAGGGTTCGATTCCTTCATCTTCCTTTTGACCACCGGGAGCCAGAAAGTACGGCACTGTGCTGATAACGCAGAGATAGGAGGGGCCGTACCTCTCCGGTGGATTGCTTAAGATTTTATATATAAATAATGGAGGATAATGGTTGATTTTTTCACGAGCTTTGCTCTCATATACTGAGCAAAATTATGGGGAGGTCGCCTAAGTGGAATGGCACCGTAAAAACTTTGGAAAAGCGGCTCCCAAAAGGACGATCGGGTTTGTTGAGTAGGGTAAAAAGTTGCTTCGCGACGTTCCCTGGAAACGCAAACTGGCAGCGGGTTGCGGAGGCACTGAAAGGAATTAACAGTCCGAGATGGGGGCAGTTCCCGTCTGCTGGCGGGCAGTAAGGAAGCGCGTTTCCTGAAAGTTGCTGTCGATTGATGCGGGTTCGAGTCCCGTCCTCTCCATTCAAGGTTCAAGTCCAAATCGAAGAGTTTCAACCCGTGCCCTAACAGTTAAAGCATACATACTCGGCTGTTAACCGACTAAAACCAATGCTTTACGCACTTGCACGGGTTGAACCTCAGAACCTCAGTTGTTCTTGAGGTCTAAATCGCGATCGTAGCTGCCGATTGGCCGCAGTCTGGTCATCAACTGCTTCAGCAAGAAGCCATTGCTGTTCCAAGCGGTATAAGGAGTAGCCCCTTGTCCTTTCAGGCACAAGGTTTGTCGGGCTTTGTTGTGGCAGATATTTGCCAGCAGGCTGACGACTGACACTAAGCCGAGTTCATCGACAAGGGCTTCGAGTTCATCTTGAGTCACAAGCACACCTCCAGGGTTGACTATTCCTGGATTGTACCATATAGTACCTTTCAAGGGTACTTAAAGTATACTAATGGTTACTTAGTTTCAGTTTCCTCCACGAGGTTGTATTCCTTGATAGCCGCCATGACTAGCAGAGTGGACATAGGAACTCCTGTCTGCTGGGAGATGTTTCTCAGTTTTTCGTGCAAACGCTTGGGAACTGTGACTTTGATCACAGCAGTCTCTTCTTTGTCAGCCATTTCAAGCAGTCATGTTTAGTTGACATCAGCTTATCCTCTTTCCGAGTACCGATCGCGCTTTGCTCCGATCGTCTGTAGGGATGCGGGCGCAGCGCGATAAAATGGCTGCTGCTGCGAAACTGTCCGCTAACAAATAAAAAGGTCGATCGCAAATCTCTAACCAAGGGAGCGATTGGATATATTAGTTACACTCTGAAGCACGCAGTAACCACACAACTTAATAAAAAAGGTGAAATATGCGAAAATTAAAATAGTATGTTATACTATTCTAGATGCGGGAGTATAGCTCAGTTGGTTAGAGCAGGTGACTCTTAATCTCAAGGTCGAAGGTTCAAGTCCTTCTACTCCCATCCCAAATCCTGAACCTGAATTTATCCAAACTCACGAGTGCAGTCAACTGCTGTAGCGGTTCGATGCGCCGGGGTGTTTGCCTTGTCGGATTTTTAATGCCGATCGAGCATTGGGGCGAGTCGATCGATAAAAGTGCGATCGCCCAAGCTATTTTTAAACTGAATAACAACAGGGAATGGTGATTAGCTATGATGGCAAATCTCTCGGCGCGCTGCTATGCGGGCGATCGCGATTTAGATGCGATCGCCCATTTAATCAATACTTGCGAAAAAGTCGATCGGCTCGATGAAGGTACTTCCATCTCGGAATTGCAACAAGAATTTAACGCACCGTCCCTAGACAAAGCCCGCGATATCCGCCTTTGGGAAGATGCGGAGGGAAAATTAATCGGTTTCGCTCGGTTGTGGATTTCTGAACCAGGGGAAGTAATTGACGGTTGGCTGTGGTTTCGCGTTCACCCCTACGCGCGCGGAGGCGATGTCGAAGCAGCCGCGATCGCCTGGGGTGAAGTGCGGATGCGCGAGGTGTCTGCGATGCGGGGCGGGCGCGTGAAGCTGCGAACCTACGCTCGCGCTGAGGATTGCGATCGCATTTCTGTGCTGACAAGTTGCGGTTTTAAGGTCGATCGCTATTTTTGCCGAATGGCGCGATCGCTCTCTGAACCGATCCCAGAACCGCACTTCCCCGAAGGTTTCGCCCTGCGTCAATTCCCCGGCGAACAGGATGCGGCAGCTTGGGTAGAAATGTTCAACCAGTCGTTTATAGATCACTGGAATCATCACGATTTAACGGTGGATAAATTTAAGCACGAGTTAGCTAAACCCGATTACAGAAATGATTTAGACTTGATTGCTGTTGCTGATGACGGCACATTTGTCGCTTTTTGTTACTGCAAGATTAGTGTGGAAGAGTGCGATCGTACCGGGCGCAATGAAGGCTGGATTGCTTGTCTCGGCACTAGGCGTGGCTTCCGCAAAATGGGATTGGGACGAGCAATGTTGCTCGCTGGTTTGCATCGACTGAAAGCTGCCGGTGTGGCTACTGCTATTATCGGCGTCGATGCTGAAAATTCATCAGGTGCATTGCGTCTTTACGAGTCTGCTGGCTTCCACAATATTCGCGACAGCATTTCTTATGTTAAGGATGTTTGATTGATGTTACAGCGGGCGATCGCACTCCCACCCAAGAAACCGGGTTTTTTACCGGATCTACGGGTACCAACGAAATATTTTCGTGAAAAAACCCGGTTTCTCGCCACTCGTGTAAGTTTTATCTAAAAAACTTTCCCGACCCCCTTGACAACTGTGTATTACGTCTGTAGTATATAAATATGGAAAGCGCAGGACAAGCAAAAACCTGTATTTTTCGTGCAAATTCTGAACCTTGACAACTGAATATTGCTCAAAATTTCAATGAAGATCAATTTAAAAGTCTTGCAATAGAGACTCGATTGTCATGTTGTTACTTTATACGAGACTGTTCGGTTACAAATTGACTCGAACCGAGTCAGATGTTGTACGAAATCAGTCTAATTTCAACGAATTTCATGCGGATTCAGAACAGACAAGTTCAGCCAGATTTCAATCAACCAAAAAGGCTGAGGAAATCCGCAAAATTAAACAAGCTTATCATTTAGAACGGCGCTTCTTTCAGTAAAGATTATCAGATTTCGTGAATCTTTACCGATACTGGCAATTTGCCCGCGTCTCACAAAAAGCCAAATTCGAGAGCAGATAAGCTACTAATCCAAAATCCAAAATTGCTCTAGGAGGTATCGGTAATGGTTCACATTCGTTTTGAAGGACGTTCCTACGATCTGGCCGAAGACCAACTGGGTATCGCGGCAGGAATGAGCGACAAGGCTATTAAGGAACGTCTGGCAAATCATTTTGATGTCAAAGGATCTCGCTTCGAGTCTTACGTTCTGGATCGCCGTCCCAGCGGCGATTTAATTGTTCGCCCAGAAGCCGTTTACGGCTAGAAATTCACTTAAAGCACGTATTAGGCAGCGCACCCTAAAAAAAGAAGCTTACAAACTGGATACGTTCGACTTAAAATCGAATTGTAGGTTCAATTCCTACTTGCCGCGAGGCTAAAGCTTCTCTGACTTGTGCGCTGCCTTTTATAGCTGAATTTTTTATATCTATCCGGCGCTTAAAAGTTCCACTTCGCGCCCCAACAAAGGAAGCCTACATACTAGCTCTTGATTGGGCATTTCTCTGAAAATAGAAGTCGTAGGTGCTACTCCTGCGTATGAACAACGGCTTTCTTAACTTGCGCGAAGTGACTTTTAATGCGATAAGATTCGGTTGTTAATTCAGGATAATAATTAAATAATCCTGTTTGTATTGAAGAGTTCCGTCCTCAAGAATAAATTGGGTATTAGCCATGAGAAAAAGACTGGCCATTTACCGCTCGCCCAAGGAGATAGACAGTCTGATTCATGCCTTCCAAGAATGCAACCTGTCGCGAAGTCAATGGACGCACGAAGCACATTTAACCGTTGCCCTGTGGTATCTGTGTTATGACTCGGAGCAAGAAGCGATAAATGCGATTCGCAATGGGATTAAACTTTACAACTCGGTTCAAGGAATTGAAATCACACAAAACAGCGGGTATCACGAAACGCTAACGCTGTTTTGGGTGCGAACTATTCGTCGGTATCTCGCCGATGAAAGTCAAAATCGGTCGATCGTACATTTGGCTAACGGTTTGATTGCAAAATATGCCGATTCCCTACGGGATAGCTCCGCTTCACACACTTTACCATTTCGCTACTACACGCGCGATCGCCTGATGTCTTGGGAAGCTCGAATTAACTGGGTTGAACCAGATTTGAGAGCGATAGAATTAGAAACAGCTTCCCTCAAATAATTTTCACTAGCAGTTATTGCCGCGCCCCAATCGCGAGAGCTTACATACAGACCCTATTAGGTTTAGCCATAGGTTTACTAAAAAAAGCTCCCCAAACTTGCGCGGTGATTTTTAAATTTCACTCGCTAGCGTGCAACAACTGCCAACCACCGATTTTGAATACTTCTCAAATCCAAAATCCAAAATCGAATAGGAAGGTAACACCAATGAATATGAATACAGCAGAGCGCGATTTACGTTTGGAAATGCTCAACAGCCTGCTCACAACTCCTCACCGCCAATTAGAAAAAGTAGCAGAAATTCACAAGTTAATTATCGAATTAGACCCAATATTTTACGGTCATTTAGCAGTGTGGTATCAACGTCACGGCGACGTGCGCGATCACAAGGAAGTTTTTGCCGGAAATTTGCTGACTTCGGCGCTGACGGAACACCGAGATGCCGGTTTTATGATGCTGCAAGAGTTCCCTCCCTACGAGGTTTCGCGGATTGTGGACTTTATGAAGCAGCACCAGAATAAGGTTCCCCGCAGCGCGCGCACTGCTGTCACTCGCTATCTGAAATCGCGGGAAAAGAATCCGCAGTTTTTCGATCGCGCCGCCATCCGCAACCGCAAAGCGATGAAGCATTTGTACGCAACGCTGCACGTCAAGCCGAGCGATCGCGCTAATGCTATTCTGTTTAAAGACAATCCGCCGGAAGACTCTCTGGCATTCGTTTTGAAGCAGTTGGCAAAAGCCGCGACACCTGCGGAACAGGCGAATTTGATTGTGGAGTACAAGATTCCGTATACGATCGCAGTTGGTGCGATCAAACAGCTAACGCCAACGGTTTTGGCTGCGCTGATTAACTCGATGTCGCCGCAGGAAGTTATCAACAATTTGAAATCGATTCAGTCGCGCGGGGCGATGGAACACGCCGAAGTCAAGCAGTTGATTGACTCGAAGTTGGATGAAGCGGCAAAGTGCGATCGGGTTTCTGCTTACAAAGCGAGTGTTGCGGGCGCGGGCGCAAACTTCGACGCAGCAACGGCGGTGAAGCTGGAAGCGGTGACAAACGAACAGGTGAAGAAGCGCGGCAAGATTGCGAAAGCAACTGGTTTGTTGATTGACAAGTCGGGAAGTATGGAAAGTGCGATCGAAGTTGGGAAGCGTCTGGCTGCTTTGATTTCCGGCATTTCCGAGGCTGCACTGTTCGTTTATGCCTTTGACACGATGCCGTATCCAGTGCAAGCAAATGGCAGCGAATTGACAGACTGGGAACGCGCTTTCAAGCACATTCGCGGTGGCGGCGGCACAAGTTGCGGTTGCGCGGTGGAAGCAATGCGGATTAAAAAGCAGGTTGTCGAGCAATTCATTATGGTAACAGATGAAGGCGAAAACGCTGCACCTTATTTTGCAGATGCTTATCAGAATTACTGCCGCAGTTTGGGGGTAAATCCTGATGTTGTGATTGTGCGAGTTGGCGCTTGGTGCGAATATGTCCAGAAGCAATTGAAGGACAAACAAGTATCGGTAGAAACCTTTACGTTTGCGGGAGATTACTACTCCTTGCCGAATTTAGTGCCGATGTTGAGCCGTCCTTCGCGGCTGGAATTGTTGATGGAAATTCTGGATACGTCGCTGCCTGTGAGGGATGATAAGTGATATAATCGAGTATAGCTCGTCAGTTAAGCTGGCGGGCAATGCTCGCAAATTTAGTGGGAGTTAAAATTATTGTATGTCAAATGAGATTACATACACTGATGCTGAAGCAAATTTAGAAAATCTCTGCGATCGGGCTGTTGAAACTGGGGAAGTAATAGTTATTACTAGACCTAACGGCAAAAATGCGATTTTGATTTCTAAGGCCGAATTAGAAAGTTTGCTAGAAACTCTTTATTTGCTGCGAGCGCCCGTTAATGCAACTCGTTTGCTGACTGCATTAAAGAGAGCTAAAGCAAGAGTTGTTCAACCTCAGACACTTGATGAAATTTGCCAAAAATTTGGGCTTGATGAAGAGGATGATACTGAAAATCAGGTAGCGATCGCTAGTGACTGCTTGCAAACCGCTCGCGATCGACAACTGCTAGACAGTATCAATGATGCTTATGCAGATGGACTAGATCCGTCAGAGCAAGCTATGCTAGAGGGAATGCGTCAGCATCAGCGACAATTCACATAAACATAATGGTAATTTGTCAGGGGGATATCTACTGGATAGATTTGGGACAACCGATAGGTTCGGAACCTGGCTATATTCGTCCTTATGTCGTGATTCAAAACGATGTCCTGAACATTTCTCAAATCAGAACTGTTATTGTTTGTGCATTGACTACTAATCTCAGACGAGCTAGGGCGATAGGTAATGTATTGCTTGAAGCAGGAGAAGCAGATCTAGCAGAACAAAGCGTAGTGAATGTGTCTCAAGTTTTTACAGTAGATAAGGCTTTGTTGACAGATAAAATTGGCAAACTCTCTCTAAAACGAGTCCGACAGATTCTCGCAGGATTAGCACTTGTGACTAAACCAAGAGAAATTGATTCAAGTGAGCAAGAAGAAAATTGAAGTTTTAATTTTGCCAGTTTTTCCCGATTTTCAATTATTCTCTAGTTTGAGCGATAATTGCTTGTAATTCTGGATTAGCGATGGATGACACTAACTGGGAATCCGCACCAGCCAAAGCAGCGCGCAACTCTTCCGCAGTGAGTGCAGGATATTTCTCTAAAACCTGCTGTTGAGTCCATCCCGCAGCAAAGAGTCCCAGCAAAAATTCTACAGATAATCGAGTTTCTGGCGGCGCTGGTTGACTTGTTAAAGTTTTCGGCTTTGGATGAAGGAGGTTTCGCCAGTCCATTGTTTTACTTAAACGATTTGGGAAGATTCCGCCGATTATACTGCATTTGGGCACAGTGGAAACACGGGCCTTGTTGACTGATTGTGTAACATGATACGGCAGGTAATACCATTTTAGATTTGAGATTTTAGATTGGGAATCACTGATGACAACCAGGGTTTGGGGTTTGGCGACTGTGGCATTTTTTTTTGAGCTGGTGTCATTTCCCGATTTGGCGATTAAATTGTTATTACGATCGCAGTACAGCACTTTCTTATAGACTAGAGTAATGGGGTAGCGAGGGGGCGAGATCCCTTTTTCCTTTTGTCCGTTTCAATACCCAACCGCGTTAGCGTTAGCTTTCGCGATCCGAAGGAAAGCCCGCCCCTACGGGGGCTACGCCAACGAAGAGGAGCGCACTAAATCTCAACCCACTGTCTAACGAACTGTGCAACCCACAATACAACTACTTTAACTTCTTAAAACTATGGGAAAAAAGTCGAAAGCCAAAAAATCCCAGGTCAAAAAATCCAGTTTGCTTTGCGCCAGACTCCAAGAAGCTCTCGATCGAGGCAGCAAAGTTTGGATTAAAACAAATAATAGCAGTTTCGGCGGCATCCCGATTAATTTGTTCGGGGAGTTTGCGGAACTTTTGGTGATAGTTCCCCCTAACGAACAGGCGGAAAATATCGATGCTTACGGACAAGTTACGTGGCTGATTCGACTCTCTGATATTATTGCACTCGCTTATCCTACTGAATACTGGTCTAAAGATAGATTAGAAAGTTTGCTGCCACCCGATGCAGTTACTTCCGAAGTAGGAGATTAACTGTAAGGTGCGCTCTGATAGCACCCTACTTTTAGCCGAATGGTAAGTGGAAGGTGCGCCGAAGAGCACTTTACACTTACCATTTTATAAGCTGTTTTACCAGCGAAAATATAAACAACTCCGACCGATCTTTATCAGTTTAATTATTCGTTGCAAGCTGAAAGCTTCACTTTACAACGGCCACCCTCTAGTTCGCTGCAAGCGGCGAGAGCTTGAGCTTCTGCTGCTGATTTGTCGTCACCCCAGCCCGCACCTGCTCCTCCTTCGCCTAATGCGATCGCTCCACAATTATCGGTATTATAGGTCAGCGCTTCGCAGTCGTCAGCACCTCCTGATTCTTCATTGCAGGCGGCTACTGCTGCGTTTAGTGCTCCTCTCTGTGAATCATGATTCCAACTAATACCAGTGGCGCCAGAAGTCGCAGAATAAGCAGTAGCTCCATAGGTGGTCTGAGCTTTAGCTACCTGGGCTGACCCCAAAATAGGAAGTGTCAGAGCTGTCACTACAACCAACTTAGAAAAAAGCTTTGGCAGCATATTTACTTGAGATATTTACAAGGTTAAAATTCTATCCTCGCTCAATATTATATTAGGATATTCCTTCGTGTCAAGAGTGTTTACAATTCTTTTTATTGGCTTAAATTAAAAGTGCGTTCTGTAAAACAAGTAAGATTAAGGAGGTCAATCCATTGGCAGATATTCGCAGAATTCTCAGCCAACTTGCGGCCGAAGAAGGGCAGCTACTCGATACCCAATTCCTGGCTCCCTGCGTGCGCGGGGGAAGCGTGCGGATAAGAGTTAGCTCAATGGTTTATACTTTTCAACCGCAGCCACGCAACTTTGAAGGATGGGCTATTTTTGCGCCAGTAAATGAGAAAATTGCTGCGGTAATTGAGGAGCCGAGTTTGCCGCAAGTGGCCGAGTATTTGCAACTCCTCCTCCCCGTTCGCTTGCACTTGGCTTACGTGCTGCAAGGGCAAACATGGCTGGCTTATCCTGTGAACGAATCTGATGCTAAACAGCGCACAGGTGTTGCGAAACCCGTACCAGTCCATTTAGTAACAGAAGGTTCGCAGTTTGAGCCGATTGTTGCGCGCTGGGACGGTCATTGTTTGTGGTTTGAAGAGATTGACAGGCGCGCCGATCCGCTGCCGTCTGAGGAATTGAAAGCAGCTTTAAAAAAGTTGATTTTGCCTCAAGAAGTTCGCTTTAAAGGGATGACGCCGGAAATGCGAACTGTTTACCAATTGGTGTCCCGAAATATTAAAGATTTCGATCCGAAAGTGCGGGAAGAAAAGCGCTTGCAGCGGGCGTTGAAAATGGGCGGCGGTGAATTGCGGGATTTTTTCGATCGCGAAAATTATTGGCTGGTTGAATGGACTAGCGGAACCGGAGAACATCACACTTCTGCGATCGCCAAAAATGACTTGACTGTTATGAGTGCTGGCATTTGTCTCAGCGGATTGGACAAAGACTTCGACTTGCAATCATTAGTTGGAGTAGTTGAAAATAGATAAAAAATAATGACTACAGACTACTGCCTACTGCCTACTGCCTACTGACCATGAGTATATTTTTTCACGAACAACTTTACAGAAGTGCCGCCGTGATGTCGCAGATCAAAAATTTCCCGGTAACGGTGTGCGGCGCGGGCGCTTTGGGTGCGAATATTACAGAAAGTCTGGCGCGATCGGGCTTTTGTCAGTTAAAAGTCATCGATCGCGATCGCATCGAGGAACGCAACCTTTCCACTCAACCCTATTATCGATCGGACATCGGCGCATTCAAAGCCAAAATTCTCGCCAACAACCTGTACCGCGCCTTGGGAGTCAGCATTGACGCGCACTCAAAAGAATTGACACCCGCAAATGCCGATCGGCTGCTTGCTGTCAGCGCCACAGTCATCGATACTTTTGATAACAGTGTCGGGCGGCAAGCAGTCAAGGATTACTGTGCGAGTGTCTCCCTTCCCTGCGTGCACGTCGGATTAGCTGCCGATTACTCGGAAATAATTTGGAACCAACACTATCGGGTTCCTTCAGCGGCGAATGATGACGTTTGCGATTACCCGCTGGCGAGAAACTTGGTAATGCTGACAGTTGCAGTTGCCTGCGAAGTAATTGTTACCTTTGCTGCTACCAAAGAGCAACAAAATTTAACTTGCACGATCGGAGATTTTGCAGTAAAGCCACTTATATTGTAGAATGTCGGTTGACTGTTGCCAGAAACCAGGTGAATCGAGATTGGATGCACCCATCCCAGAAACCCGGTTTCTCACTCTCAAACAATCGTCCAACTTGCAAAAAACGCTTGAGAAAATTAACAGGGAAAGTATGGCGGGAACACAGACTTTTTATTATTTACTAGCAATTCTCGGTCTATTAGTTCTGACGGGCACAAGTAGAGCCAACTATGCAGCGAGCTCCGCAGTTTGCCACACAGATGATTGCCATCAACCAGTAGTGAGACACCATAAAAGGATTTTAAAATGTGGCTCGAAAGGGGCAGATGTGAAGAAACTGCAAAAGTTGTTGAACGCGCGGGGCTTGTCCGCACACCCGATCGTAATTGATGGCGTTTTCGGCCCGACAACCGAAAATGCAGTGAAAAGATTTCAGCGACAAGCGGATATTCCTGTAGACGGAGTTGTGGGAGGCAAAACTTGGGACAGACTGTTTGCTAGTTTGTAACTTTAAGCACCGGACAACAAAGGTTTCTAAGTCAGTCGATTTTAGATTTTAGATTTTAGATTTTAGATTTACTCGATAACAGATGAATCTGGAAGCTTAAACTCTGTAATCTAATTTTTTTTCTCGATCCTCGATAGCCTCGGAAAGCAAGTAACTGTGTTTGGGTGAAGTCATCTTTGGTAATAATTAATCCCTGGATTTGTAGTTGGACAGATAGCGCATTTTGTGCAACTACAGACACAGAAGCTTTAATTAATAATCAATCGCCTACTAGATTGCTAATGAATGAAGTTTTAGATTTTTGGTTTGGTCGATCGCACTCTCCTGAGTTTGGCAAAGTCCACAAGAAATGGTTTGAAAAAGATGCGGATTTTGATGCCCAAGTGCGCTCGCGATTTCTGCAACAATACGAACTAGCTGCCTCCGGTAAACTCGACTCATGGCACGATTCCCCCGAAAATTGCCTCGCATTAATTATACTGCTCGATCAATTTCCGCGTAATATGTTTCGCGGAACGCCTCAAGCATTCGCCACAGACAACAAAGCTTTAGCCACCGCCGAATACGCTGTTAATCATAACTTCGATCGCGAATTGCTGACTGTACAAAAATTGTTTATTTATCTGCCTTTTGAACACAGCGAAAACTTAGAAAACCAGCAAAAATCAGTCGAACTATTTAGCCAACTCAGCGGCGAACCTGACAGCGATTCACTCATTGAATACGCGATGAAGCATTTAGAAATAATCGAGCGTTTTGGGAGATTTCCCCACCGCAATCAAATTCTCGGACGCGAAACAACCCCCGAAGAAGCCGAGTTTCTGAGACAACCCGGTTCGGGATTTTAAAGCGCGATCGCAAAACCTCGATCGTTCTGATATATTCGAGACTTGTAGAGGCGGTTTTAGCGCGCAATCAGAACCAACAGCCATCTCTTTACAACCCACATTCCGCACCCCCAACTGGCACATACGCGGATTGAGGGGGTAAAAGTGAATCATCCGAGACAAAGCGTGA
>NZ_JAUBTU010000169.1:0-4478 GCF_036705085.1 Microcoleus sp. B6-A1 | reverse complement strand
CTAATTTACAACTCTAAATGCCTACTTTTCTTTGAATTCAGTTTTATTCTCTCGATCCTTTCCTTCAGGGGACTACCGAACAGAATATTACCTTTGGTGAGCAAGTCTCTCTCGGTACGGGTTCTAATGTCATTCTCGATACTGGGTTAACGAATGCAGGCGACATTACTTTTGGGGGAACGGTTGAGGGCGATGGCAACCTAGTTTTGACTACAGGAACAGGCGTTATTAATGTCAACGGGCCTATTGGAAATCCAGTACCTTTACGTTCCCTGACAACAATCAATTCTTTCGATGTTAAGAGTCCGATCGATTTTTCGCTTGAAACTACAGGCGATATTACCGTTGGTAGTATGAGAAATCCCGGACGGGCGATCGCCCTTACCAGCACTAAGGGCAATATTGATACGACTGCAGGGGCAATTGATACCACATCCACTACCGGAAATGGTGGCCCGATCGCACTCAGTGCTAACAATACGATTAACGCTAGCAATCTTAACTCTAGTTCCACTGCTGGTGCTGGCGGAAAAATCGATATCACTAGCACAACTGGCGATATTGTTGCAGTCTCAGGATTATTTAACTCTAGTTCTACTTCCGGTGCTGGCGGAGATATCACCATCGCAACTCCCAATCAAGTTGGGATAAGTGGCATTGATGCTAATGGATTGCCCGGTACAGGAAATATTAGCATTAGTGGTAGTGAGATGGGCTTTTCGGGACTCCCAGATTCCGTGCAGGGTAAAGGTACTTTGTCTATTAAGCCGTTTTCGCCGAACGTAGGAATTCGCTTCCAGAAGGAACTTGCTGACGATCCGCAGGCGATCGATTTAGGAACGCCCTTTTTATCGGCATTGGCTAATGGATTTAGTGAAATTGTTTTGGGAACTAATAGTACCACAGGCAAGATCACTGTAGAAAATTTGCAGATATCTTTTAAAGATCCTGTGACTTTCAATACTCAAGGCACTATTTCTGTAAATCCCGATAGCTCGATTTTGGGAACTGATAATGCTTCAATTACTCTCAATGCTACAACTAATAACCTGAACGGCAATCTTACCACCCAATCTCAAGATATCACAATTAACGGCAATACCTTAGTTGGAGATAGCGTCTTAGTCAGCAATGGCATTTCAGCAGGTGGCAATATTCTATTTAACAATAATATTGATGGCAGTGGCAATCTCACTTTAGAAACAGGTACTGGAAAAATTGAGGTTAAAGGTTTAATCGGCGATGCGACAGTATTAGGAAATCTCACCGTCAACAGTGCTGGTTCAACTACATTTAATGCTGTCAACGCTACCAGTTTCACCACCAATGCTGGCGGTACAACCGAACTTAAGGGCGATGTCACTACAACTGGCACTCAAACTTATGGAGATGCTGTTACAATTGCCAACAATCCAATTCTCGAAGGCCGCGAAATTACTTTCAATAATACTGTTGACGGCAGCAGCGAGTTGACGGCGAATGCGGTTAGCGGTAATGTTACCTTCAATGGTGCAGTTGGAAATCCCACAAATGCGATCGGCAATTTAACAGCTAACTCTACAGGAACAACCGCATTTAATCAAACAGTCAATGCCGCGAGTTTGACTACAGATGCTGACGGCATAACTCAAGTGAAGGGAAATGTTACTACAACTGGCAGTCAAACTTATGGAGATGCAGTTACAATTGCCAACAATCCCATTCTCGCAGGCAGCGAAATTACTTTCAATAATACTGTTGACGGCACCAGCGATTTAACTGTGAATGGGGGTACTGGTAATGTTACATTCAATGGTGCAGTTGGTGCTGTAACTCCGATCGGCAATTTAACAGCTAACTCTACAGGCACAACCGCATTTAATCAAACAGTTAATGCCGCGAGTTTGACTACAGATGCTGGCGGCACCACTCAACTGAAGGGAAATGTTACTACAACTGGCGCTCAAACTTATGGAGATGCAGTTACAATTTCCAAGAATCCGATTCTTTCAGGTGACAGCATTACTTTCAATAATACTGTTGATGGTACCAGCGATTTGACGGTGAAGACGGCTAGCGGTAATCTTACCTTCAAAAGTGCGATCGGCAAAACAACTCCTCTCACAAGTTTAACTGCCAACAGCAAAATATCTTTAGGCGGCAATGTCACTACAACAGGCACTCAAACTTATGCAGATGCTGTGACTGTTGCCCCAAAATCGGTGTTTTCAGGCAGCGACATTACTTTCAACAAGACAATTGACGTGGCTGGCAATCTCGGTATTGCTGCGGACAATGTTAATCTCAAAGGAACTGTAACAACCACCAATGACGGCACGCTCACAATTACCAATAAGGTGAATCTCAATATTGAGAAAAACCTGAACTTAGACGGTGCATTTATTCAAAAGGGCGGGGGAACTGTTGGGGTTAGCGGAAATATCGCCACAACTAATGATAACATTAGTTTTAGCAATCCAGTGACATTAAAAGCTCCTGTAACTTTTACTCTGGGAGATGCAAGTATTGCTTTCGGTTCTACTTTATCTGCGGGTAGTAATCCGCTGAATTTAACAGCAGGTGAAATTGATTTTTCTGGGAATGTTTCTGGTACTGGTGCGTTAACGCTGCAACCCGCAACAGCCGGACAAAATATTGCTGTTGGCGGAAGTGATAACAATACTAGCGCTTTAGATTTGACTGCATCGGAAATTAGTTTAATTCAAAATGGATTTAGCTCGATCGCGATCGGGCGATCGGATAGCAGTGCAAATGTTAGTATTTCCTCTAATCTTACATTTTTAGATCCAGTAAATATTCAAACGGGAACGGGTGCGATCGCACTTGATGGCACTCTTACGGGCAATGACAACAGCAGCATTGCTCTCAAGGCTTCCACAATTAATTTGAATTATGGCATCAATACCAATAAAAATCCGATCGCTCTCAACGGCACTGTCACACTCGGCAACGATATTAATCTCAGTACCAGCGGCGGAGATATTAAGATAACTGGTGCCATAGACGGTAATCATTTGTTGAACTTAGATGCCGCGACAGGCAATGTGTTGGTGCAAGGAAATATCGGAGAAACAACGCCATTATCTGTTTTGAATGTTACTACCTCAAATGCAGAATTTATTGGAAACGTTAACAGCAATTCTGGTTTTAATATTACGAGCTTAAATACTAAATTAGGCGGGAATATTACGACTAATAATGGCAACATCAATATTAGCAATGCTTTAGTTTTGACAAAGGATGCGGTATTTAGTACCGCCGGGGGAAATATTGCTTTGGGGGCGATCGACAGTGACAGCATTAATGCCCGCAACTTAACTCTAGCCTCCGGTAGCGGCAGCATCACTTTCAACGGTTCAGTGGGGGCCACCAGCAAGTTAGGAAATCTTGCGATCGAAAATGCTGGCAATGTGACAGGAAACTCGACAATTAACGCGCAACAATTGACATCACTAAACACGGAAAAAGTCAATTTATCGGGAGATGTCAGCGTCGGCAAAGTAGATATTACTGCCAAGGGCGATATAACCGTTAAAAATATTACTACTAATGGCGGAGAAATTTTATTTACAAGCGGTAACAATTTCACCGCAGGCAATTTGAATACATCGGGAAACAGTGGCGGTAACATAACTGTTAAGGCGATAACTTCCATTACCACCGGACAAATTAACTCTAGCGCTATAGTGGGAAATGCCGGCAATGTGTTCTTAGATCCGATCGGCGATATTCAAGTAGAGTTTATCAATGCCCAAGGCGGTACAGGCGGCACCGGCGGGGATGTCACAGCAGTAACAGGCAATTTTTTCCGCGCTACGGGTACTTTTTCCACCCAACTTTCGCCGACGGGATTTGCTAGCATTTCTACTGCTGGCGGCACAGGTGGCGGAAATATCGCAATTACACACGCTGGGGGAGATGGAGGGACGCCGATTCAACCGTTTGTGGTGGGGGATGCTGCTAGCAACGGTACGGCGGGTGCAATTACAACGGGACAATCTACCATTACATCGCAGTCGTTTCCGCGTTCTAGTAATGTTGGTAATATTGTATTTTCCACTGATGACGCGATCGACCCGCCACCAACGCCAACTCCCACTCCGGTAGAAACTCCCACTCCCACTCCGAGTGAAACTCCCACTCCGGTAGAAACTCCCACTCCCACTCCGAGTGAAACTCCCACTCCGGTAGAAACTCCCACTCCCACTCCGAGTGAAACTCCCACTCCGGTAGTAACTCCAACTCCCACTCCGAGTGAAACTCCCACTCCGGTAGTAACTCCAACTCCCACTCCGAGTGAAACTCCCACTCCGGTAGTAACTCCAACTCCGACTCCAGTTGTCACTCCGACTCCGGTAGTAACTCCAACTCCGACTCCAGTTGTCACTCCCACTCCGGTAGTAACCCACATTCCGCACCCCCAACTGGCACATACGCGGATTGAGGGGGTAAAAGTGAATCATCCGAGACAAAGCGTG
>NZ_JAUBTU010000168.1:0-4493 GCF_036705085.1 Microcoleus sp. B6-A1 | reverse complement strand
TTGCCATGAGAACGTTGCTTGTCCGGCAGGACTGGACGAGTACGGGGAGCTTGTCAGCATCCCCTAATGTGTCGGGCCGTGAAACTAAAGCTGAGATTCTGCAAAGATTCTCGGAATTGCGGTGGAGCTCAGATACAAGCCCACATCTCCGGCGGTACTCCGCTTGATGCTGGGTAGTTGACGCAGTATAAACGATCGCCCACTGCATCCCCAAATGATATGAAATCAGATCGATCGCCCACCAGCCCCTTCCGGGACACGGCTGTGATGCCGTGTCCTTACCCGTAACTTACCGGCGACAGCCTTCGGCGATCGCCCTTAACACCGCTAGCCGCACTTCTGGATGAAATTTCTCAAGCCCGTTAGCCCGAAAAATCCAGTGTCCGCCGCCCGCGTGCTCGATCGCAATTTTCTGACCGTCAGGCAAAACTATTTGCCACCAATTCAACACACTGGCTTTAATAAGGTGGCACTGAATTTCGTTCAGTTGAGCCTCCATTAATTTCAGTTGACGCATGATAGGATTTTGGGCAGATGACTTCATGATTTTTCTCATTAAATGAATTCGACTGTTTCTCGGCTTGGATTTCAGTTTGCCGATTTTTGAACTTAACTTCACCTTCCGAAGTTTTTGCCTTAACTTCCCTTTCCGAAGTTTTCGCCTTCACTTCCCTTTTACCACCTTTAGGCTCAACTTTCACTCCAAAACCTTTAGACTTAACTTTTCCTGGGGCAGAAGTTGCAGTCTGTTCCGTGGCCGGCTTCTTAAACTCCGCGTCTAATTGGTCTAAAATCTCCTCTTGTTCGGGAGTATGTTCCGCTGGCTGGTCTGAATTTCTGGGATTGTATTCGCCAACCAACCTTGCCAAAAATTCCGAAATTGACAGTCCGGCTGCGGCTGCTTTTTTCGTTAAAAGGGCGTAGGTGTCGGTTTTTATGCGAATTTGTTTGAGCCGCAGGTTGGGATTGTTGTCAACGGTTTCGGCAATAGTTACTGCGGTAATCCTTTCTTTGGGTATGACATCGACAACTTCTTGCCACTTTTCCTGTAAACGACAGTCGCCATATTGGTCGGTAATTGCGTGTTTGAACAAAGGAACAACTTGAGCAACGCAGCTAGGCAAAATCTCAAATCCTGCTTTAATTAAGCGCAGGCAAATGCTCGCAGCTTTGATAATTTGTGTGCAGTAAAAATACTGCCTACCTAATGCTTGTTCGCAGTAACTTTTAAAAGTTTTGAACTTGTCTTTGTACAATCGCAGCTTTCGGATGGCGTCCAGCATGATTCCTTGACGCACGTAGTCTAGGAATCCCCTTTTAATTTCGCCTGTCAGGTAGTCTAAATCGTGAAAGGGAGATTGATTCTGGATTTCTTCTTCAAAGTCTAGCAGCGGGCCTGCAAAGTGAAAGTTGGAGGCGACATCGCCTAGGTAGAAGTTGTCAATTGATGGGGGCATGATCTGGAATGGTTCGAGAAATGGCACGATAGCACGGAAGTTGTGCGATCGCAAAGTTGAAGTTTTGGTCTGGATCTTTGATACAATTTTGAGTTGGGCACTCTTGTGAGGTCGATCGACCTTTTACATGGCACCACCTCAAGGCGGTTATTCAAAACTGTAGGTTTTGGCTGTTCGCCCTGACCGGCCAGCTTTTGTTCTGTCACTTGTATCTCATTATGAGATGTCGATTTAAATTTGTCAAGTATGACATCTCAATTTGAGATTTATGTTACAATGTCATCAAGAAAAGAACGAAGACAGGAGGGCAATTCACCATTGGAAGCCCTAAGAATCAACAAAACAGACTTATCACAAGATGAGTTTGCTTTTAGATGCGGGATTCCCCGGGCCACGTATCATAGATGGATATCTGGAGCCACAGAACCAAAATTTTCTCTCTTTCAGTTGAAAGCTATTTGCCGAGAACTAAAAATAGAAAAAATCGATGAACTTCCAGAGAGCTTTGGGCCGAATTAGCAATTAAATTAAACCAACAGTTAAAAAATTATTACTGCTGATACAATTTTGAGTTGGGCTGTCCTGTGAGGTCGATCGACCTTTTACATAGCACCACCTCCTCGGCGTTGAGAAAAAAGGGGCTTGAGGTATGCGCCCAACCCCCAAAAAAACGCTTGGGTATGCAAGCACAATTGATAGACACGAAAAATAAGGCAGTTCTTCAAACCTGCATTTTGACCTTGGAGGCTCGCCCGGTTGCCTTTGTTTTGCCTATCTACTAGCAGTTTAGTGCCATAAGTCAAATTTGTCAAGCACTATTATGCTAGCAACTAACTGCTACAATTGATGGAAGCTAAAGATCAAGAAACCATAACCTTGAAAAACCTTAGAGAAAGTGCAAATTTGACCCAACCCGAACTTAGTCGTCGAATGGGGGTAGGAATTCGCATTATTGGCGATTGGGAACGAGGAGAATCAATTCCTCGCTTCGATCGCGTCATTGCTCTGGCGCGCGAGCTAGGCGTACCTCTAAAAACACTTGCTAGATGTATGGGATTAGACGTAGCCAAAATTCCCGATGACCTACAAGCATTAAGTGTACTTCATCTTTCGGAGGAGGTCAAGAACCTAGAGGTTGTGAAACAAGCTTCATGTATTGTGGCAGAAAATTCGCAAGAAAAGGAAAAGTCTCCATTGAGACTACTCAGAGAACAAGCTGGGCTAACCCGCCCTCAAGTCAAACAACATATCGGCGTTTCTGAGCGGATGCAAGCTGACTGGGAATCAGGAAAGTCGATGCCAACGGTTGAAAACGTAGCTGCACTGGCTAACCTGTACCAGGTTTCTCTAAAAACTATGTTTGAGCTTTTAGGATTAGACGTAACTAAAATTCCCGATGACTTACCAAGTCGTGAGCCCTCATCGAACGATAACTAACAAGCACAGCTAAATCATGGTGTTGACATTTGATACAATTTTGAGTCAGGCTGTGAGGTCGATCGACCTTTTACATGGCATCACCTCCTCGGCGTTGAGAAAAAAGGGGCTTGAGGTATGCGCCCAACCCCCGAAAATACGCTTGGGTATGCAGGCATAATTGATAGACACAACAAATAAGGCGGTTCTTCAAACCTGCATTTTGACCTTGGAGGCTCGTTGAGCGGCCTTTGTTTTGCCTACCAACATGAAGTTTACGTCTTATGCAAGCCTTTGTCAAGACGTTTACATCATGAATATTTCGTCCTATGATAGAAGAAGATTTACAAGAAAAGGAGAAGTCTCCATTGAGACTACTCAGAGAACAAGCTGGACTAACACGCCCTCAAGTCAAAGAAAAAATCGGAATTTCCGAGCGAAGACAAGCTGACTGGGAATTAGGCAAGGCTCTACCTAACGCTGAAAACATACTTGCTATGGCTAACCTGTACCAGGTTTCTCTAAAAACTATGTTTGAGCTTTTAGGATTAGATGTAACCAAAATTCCCGATGACTTACCAAGTCGTGAGCCCTCGCCGAACGACAACTAACCCGCAGGGGTTCGGAAATGTCTAGGGAAAAGGGTTTGAGTCATGCACCCAAGCCCGGAAAATACTAAGGGTATGCAGGCATAATGGGTAGAAACAACAAATAAGGCAGCTCGCTAAACCAAAGCGTTTCCACCGTCCGGCTAAAGCAGCCGCCTTTGTGTTGTCTCTATCTTTAACAAGGATACTTGTAAACTTCCGGGTTGTCAACAAGTCTGCTTGTAAATTTCCTATGATATGCCCAGAAAGAAACAAACTCAAGAGTCAAAAGATATACCAGCACTGCAAATCTTGCGGGAAGCTGCTGGTTTATCGCAATCGGCTTTAGCAAAGCAAATTCCCGACAAAACGGGCGCAAAAACCCTAAGCCAACAAGCAATCAGTAACTGGGAGCGAGGACTAGACCAACCAGAACTGACCATTGCTCAAATGAAAGCCCTTTGCAAAGCTCTCGGAAAAACGCTTAACGATTTGCCTAACGACTTAGGCCCACCAAATCCCGACTGAGAACTTTTGTTGCTTAGTTCTAATTAGACAAACCTAAAAAAGCAGATTAGATGCCCGACTTCTTGAAGAATTCGGGCATCTAACAAGCAAGTTATAAAAAGGATATTAAAGTAGGATTTGGTATTACTTACGGAGAACAGAAGTGATAATCACCGTGATAGTGGCGCTTGCAATCAAAGTGAAAGCAAGTTGCACAACCCATTGGGTAGCTTTCTGGTAGTTATCGAATTTGTCATTGAATCTGTCTGTTTTGTCATTAGTTTTCTCAACATCAGTTGATAATTTCTCAACTTCTGCCGATAGCTTGTCGAGCTTTTCAATAACATCGGCTAGCGTCGGCTCGTTACTTGTAGTAGTTGTCATTGTTGTTTCCTAAAACTAACAATCATCACCTAAAATTATATCCTAATTTTAATAGGAATTGATATTATAGCCATCCTAAATCATTTGTGAATTTCTTACTCCCTCCCCTTGATAAGGGGAGGGTTGGGGTGGGGTCAAAAAT
>NZ_JAUBTU010000167.1:0-4512 GCF_036705085.1 Microcoleus sp. B6-A1 | reverse complement strand
ACCTCTTTAAATATACTTAATATTCTTATTATATCATATTAGTTATTTATGTAATTAATTTTGTTTAACTACTTAATATTTTTGTTTTTTTCTTTCAGGCGTTTAACTATATCCTTGAGCTCTGGCTTCATGTCACTTTTTTTGGGATTGATGCCCATCGCATCCTTGACCAGGAAGATGTCAAGTGATTTCAGCTTAATCAGTTCATCTTTTTTTCTCAGAAATTCTTCTCGAATTGCACCTTTACCAGCCGCTTCCCTTTGTTGGTCGGTCGTCCCCCTAGGGGAAGCGCTTCTACTGTTTGAGCTTGTCCGTCCCCCGCTACCACCACTAATTGATTTAGCCATTCCTCAATGCCTCATTTATGCTTATCTGTCCCGGTTTAAATTGCCAGCGCACAATGGGTATTTTGCTAGGGTTAAGCATTTTACCCAACACTTCCTCTACTTGTTCGTCTGTCTTCAAATTAGAAGTTTTTAGCTTCTTGGGTTCACCTTTCCCAAAACCTTTGTGTTTTTCGTAAACCGTAAAACAAACAGGTAGCTCTTCTGGTACGGGTTCCGGTTCAATGCCGATCGCATCAGCTACGAATTCGACTTTACGGCTTGTTTCCGCAAGTGTGCTCATAATTTGCACCAACTGCATTATCGCAGCTACCTCAAAGCGTTGAGTCGAATTGCCATCACTCATGCTTTCAGCTAACATCTCGTACATTTGCCCCGCCCAAGCGGTAGCATTAACATTTTGCCATTCGCTACCCAAAGGCTTACTTTTGGGATTAATAATCAAACCATTAGCAAGCATTCTAAATAAAGCCTGAGTAATGGAATAGTAGTCAATGCAATTGTCGTTTCCCTTGCCACCGGGTACTAAGAAGGCATTACTCACTGGGAATTTATTTTTTTTGAGTTTAGCAATTCCGAGGTATTTGTAAATTTCCTCTACTTTGTCGCAACAATCCATAGGTTTAATTTGTTGTGGGTAATTAGGTAATTGTATTGGTTTGCGAGTCGGCTTGTCGCCGCACCAATGAGCTACTATTTTGTAGAAAAGCTTTCCACCGGAACTGCTGCTATAATAATACCAAACATGGGGGGTCGTGTCATAAATAGCATTCCATCCTGGTTCAACGGACACTCTGGATTCTAAGTATCCATAAATTGCTCTCTCCTCACCCCAATATTCGACAACTGAAGCGCCAGCGAGTTGACGTTGGACGAATGCGAAATAACTACTAGGCTTCCAATTTCTTGAAGGTTCCGGGACTGGCACTAAAGTTGGATTATCTACGTTGTTGTAAAAACTGCGAGGGGGATAATGAATATATTCCTCCCAACTGTAATATTGTTTATAAGAGCCCACAAAACCTGTCAATTTTCCAGAGTCGTCATATTCGACAAATGCCGAACCTCTCTCTACAGAACCGTCACCGCTATATCGATAGTCTTTTATCCAATATAAATAATGATTCGCGGAACTAAAAACTACTACCATCTTGCATATTTTATTTTCTACCGGTTCCGGTGGGGGAGCGGGTCTACTAGGTGGAGGTGGAAATAATGGCGGATTGGGCGACTCTGTTTCTTTTCCCCATTTAGGTGGATAAACAGGAGTCCAAGGGGCTGTGAAAGTTTCGATATCAGAATTAGGGGGAGAGGTATAAGGTTCTGGCGGCGGCACTTCGACAATTTCAGTACCGTTAGGCTGAAATCCTATTCCCAACTCCCCACCTGGCAACCTAATACTAATCCCTCCACTAATCCCTCCTTTTTCGTCTTTTGCAACATCGATTGTTATCCCAAAACCTGTTAGTGCTAGTCCCCCACTACCACCTTGACCGGCTCTCCCTTCAATCCCAAAGCCAGCTACATTTACCCCACCACTGGCTGATTTAAGGGTAGTAGTCCCATCTGGGTTAAAACCCATTTCAGCCCCAATATTCACCCCCAATTTACCTCTGGTAGAGCCTAAACCAGCCCCTATCGATAAAGTGTTATTTGATTCATCTCTTTGAATTGAGATACCTTGTGCAGGTAGTAGGGACTCTAAATCTACTTTTGCCCTTGCTTCAACAGTAATACCTGCTACCGAGCCTAATTCGCGAGTTATCCCTAGCTCGGTAGAGTTGGGTGTTGACTCACTATCTTTTCTCGCAAAACTAGGCTCAGATGGCTTACTTAAATCGGGTTGATAGGATTTTTGTAAATTAGGTTGATACGATTTTCTAAGATTAGGTCGTGGCATTTATCTTATAAAAACTATTTAAATAATAGTACGCCAATTACTCCAAGTTCCTGCCGTCTTTCGTCTGTATCTTACCCCGTCTTCGGTATCACAAAGTGCTAGTTGTACGCCGAAATTTGCATTACCTGGGCGTATATAAGTAATAATTTGCCATCCTTTTAGGGATCCATCTATAACTGCGTCTGTACCGCAAACACCTGTTACATGATCATTTGGTGAAGTATAAGTATGTGTATTCTGAGTAGGAAATACACCTCTACCACCTGATTGAAGGATGCCCCCAAAATGGCCATTCCCAGATACTCCTATTCCACCACCAGCTACTAGAGTGCCAGTGGTAGTAGAGGTAGACTGAGTTGTATTTGTTACAGCAAGAATGCCAGAGGTAGATACGTTTCCGGTAAAAGTAGGAGAATCAACTGGCGCCTTTAATGCTACTTGGTTAGTAATAGTTGTTGCAAAATTAGTATCATCTGATAACGCTTGCGCTAGTTCGTCTAAAGTATTTAACGCGCCCGGTGCGCCCCCAATTAAATCAAGTATTGCAGTATCAATATCGGCGGGTTTAGCAAAGCGAGATTGAGGTATCTGTTGTACTGCACCCGTAGTTGCATCGCGTCCCAATAAAGTGTTAGCTGGTAATTCCGTCAATCTACCGTCAATCGCTAGCTTAAGTGTCTCTAAATCGAGCCTTAATTGTTCTATCTCGTTATTTTTTTTTTCGCTTTCAATTCTAATTGCAAATTCTAATTCTAAAAAATCATTATCTTTTAGCAATCCGTACCCGTAGTCTACAAGCTGAATTGCTATTTCATCATTTTGTTCTAATATGCGAACTGATTTTTTGGTTAAATATGGATTAAGTAAATCAAAGTAATCTTTACGCCCCCTATTTACCATAATAATTTCTGCTTTTTCCCTCCATCCTGTCTCGCCTGATTTTCGAGTGAGTAACTTTAATCCAAATTTTTGGGACGCATTCTCGGCGGTAGTGAATTTACTAAGTTTTTCGGCCTCCGATTCATCCCCGTCAAAATCGGGAAATTTAAAAAGCTGAAAAGATGCGAGCGAACCATTGCAATATATAGCTTCTAAATATATTCCTAATTCATCATCTGGATCGATAGTCACGTTCCTAAGTTGAAATACCTCGGTGATAGCTGTTGTGGTAGTTGGCTTAAGCGAGATAGGGAAAGTCCGTGTTTTAGTGCCCATTAGTTTCTAGTGTATTTTCTGGCTTAGCCGACTAAGTTAGCCGGCTATTTGTAAAAATGAAGGTAAAAGCTAGGTCATCACAACAAATTCATTAAATCCATCTAAAGCTCCTTCTTTAAGACCTTCCAAAAAGTTACCTAAGTCGGGATTGGTTTCAGTAATTTTTTCTATTTTATCATCGACTTTGGAATTAATCACAAAAGATTGACCGTCTTGCAATCCCCAATTTGCAATTTTATCGTCAATTGATTTATTGCCAGTACGCACATTTTCACGTGCATACTTTCTCAAATTCATATATCCAATTTTGGCTGCTAAATTTCGAGCGTATCGGATAAAAGCGTTAGCCAAGCTTGATAATTCGTCTATCAGTTCCTCGGTGATACTGTTCCCCGTATCTTGTTCTGCTTGAATTGATACCGCAACAGCCCCGGTAATGTTTATTTTTAATTTAGGATTACTTTTACCCCCTCCTAAAAACATTCCTACAAGTAGTCTCCCTACACTTTCACCAAACGTGTTCATAAACGAACTGTGAACAGCCTTAAGTTCAGCAAGAATGGCGTTGTTACTTTGCAGCCAATCAATATTAAGCACGGTATTTGTTGTACCTACAATTGCTTGCTGAAGAGTGGGAAGCATCGCACCTAAAGCTACACCACCTAGTTTAATACTGCCGAGTGCGCTCCACATTGAAGCTATACCACCGCTAGCAAGCGCCGTAAGACCTGTTACGGAACCAATAAACCAGCCCGCAACTGCTACCGCAGCGCCCCCTGCAAAAAAGCCTAGCGGATCGTCTTTCAGCCATTGCCCAAACAGCCCCCAGTCACCGCGGGCAATCGCGCCAAGTAATTCTTTTCCTCCTTCCCATATCTTTTTCCCAAACTCTACAACCGTTTGGACGCCTTTTTTGATAGCTTCCCAGACTTGGCTAGCTGCATCTTGCAGCCATTTGCCGGGTTGAATCCCATCTGTTGAAAAGGCTAACGCCGAATCTTCAATTGTTACGCCCCAAATTTTAGTTTCAGCCATATTTTTAAGTTAATAACC
>NZ_JAUBTU010000026.1:0-82771 GCF_036705085.1 Microcoleus sp. B6-A1 | reverse complement strand
GCTATATATTGATTCCATGGCTTTATGCCTCCCAATTTAAAACTATTAAATTTGTCTAAATATCTGCGGAATGTGGGTTGCACCTGTAATGTTTCCATCGACTGCAATTGTGCCAGCTTGCATTGTGACGGGGAAATTAAAAGTAACACCAGCGGGGTCAATTGCGAGATCCCCCGTCCCATCCGTGCGCCCGATAATCATTTGGGAAAACCCAGTGATGATGGGAGGCGCGAGTTCAGCACTGCTGAGATTCAAACGAGCGTCCTTAGTATTGCCGCCCACAGTAATATCTAAAGTGGGAGTAAGCGGCTCCAACTGGATAGTCCCAGTCCCTTTAACTTGACTTGTTCCTGGCAATTGAATTTCATCGCCCGTCAAAGTGACCTTGCCGCCTAAACTCGCCTCAATTACACTCTGGGTGAGGTTAATTGCAATGGAATTGTTGTTAGCCTTTCCCGTGAGGCTAATATTACCCGTTCCCGTAGCTTGCACCCTGTCACGAAGATCGGTCGCTGCTAAGTTAATCCCGTAGCTGTTAAATGCAGTCCCTACACCGGTACCGGTTAAAACAATATCTCCATTCTCTGATCGTACCGTGCCCTCGCTGAGCGTGATGCCGGAATTACTCCCCGTCCCTGCACTGCCCGTCCCCGTCAACGTCACCTTTCCCAAGGCTGCGGTTTGGACTGTACCAGTTATAACTATGCCCTCGTTGGTAGTCCCAGCCCCACCGCCTGTACCAGTCACACTGACATCTCCAGAGAGCGCTTTCACTGTGCCGCTAACAAGTCGTATCCCTTGATTGCTATCAGTCCCATTGCCCCCAACACCGCTGAGAGTCACATTCCCGGTGCCTGTGGACTCCACCACCGATGCCGTTGCCGTTATCGAAATGCCCATGTTGTTGCCCGCGCTCCCCTGGCCTGTTCCAGTTAGGGCAATATCTCCATTCTGGGATCGGACTATGTTCTTATTACTACCAGCAACATTTGGTAGAAATATATCTATCCCTTTATTGCTTTCCGTGCCATTTCCCCCCGTGCCGGTGATGGTGACAGTCCCGTTCCCCGCCGTTGACTCCACTGTAGAGCTGTTTAGATAAACGCCGGTGTTTTCATTTAAAGTTCCAGCACCTTTACCCGTCAGGCTGACATTTCCCCCAGCCGATCGCACTATACTCGTGTTGGTAATAGATATCCCTCGATTATTAAATGTCCCGTTGCCGCCAGTACCGTTGAAAGTAATACTTCCTGTTCCGAGCGATTCCACTGTACTGCTGTCAATAGATATCCCTTTATTACCATCTGTCCCGTTCCCGCCAGTACCGTTGAAAGTAATACTTCCTGTTCCGATCGATTCCACTGTGCTGGTGGTATTAATGTTAATCCCGTTGTTGCCGTTTCCAGTTCCGTTACCTGTGCCAGTCAGGGTGATATTTCCATTAGCTGAAGTCACCTTAGATGTACGTGTAACAACAATACCTTCATGGGGGGTGAATACGCTGCTGCTCCTGCCAGTACCATTGAGGGTAATATTCCCGCTGCCAATAGTTTGTAGTGTGGCGCCCGAAATCAAAATACCATTATTCTTTCCTGTCGAAGCTTCTCCACCAATACCATTTAGGTCAATTTTTCCACTTCCGGCATTAATTGTGCTGTTCTGGATATCGATTCCCGGCCCGAATAAACTATTCCCCTGACCATTACCCAGGAAATTACCACCATTAGTATCGATCGTCGAACCTACGATACTGACAGCACCACCGTTTAGATTATCACTATCAGCATTCAAAGTAATATTCCCTCCCTGAGTGGTGATACTGGTATTATTAATATTAATATTATTATTAGCAGTCAGAGTCAGGGAATTACTATTAGCCCAAGAGATCGGCGCGCTGACGGTAATATTACCTTGATTAGGAAAATCCGACGCAGTGGAAATAGTCACATTTCCCAAACCTAACTGTGTTTGCAGCGTCCCATTATTAATTGTAGAAGTACCCGCCGAGGGCGTAAATGCTCCCCCTGCTAAAGTGCCGCCTGCATCCGCACCTTCGATAATAGTGATATCAGTAGGATCTAACAATAAAGTTCCAGCAATCCCAAAGGTCGATCGCAAATCAACTAATCCTTGAAAATCCAGCGATTGCTTTCCAGACACTTCCGCAAAGCCGCCATTCCCAGAAAACAAGCCACCTCTGGCAGTAATATTGCCATTAAAGCGAGTAGTTTCATCCGCCCAAACTATGACTCGCCCGCCATTCCCATTACTAACAGCATCAGCATTAATTGTGGAATCGCTGCTAACAAAAGTCCGCGAAGCATTGGGCACAGTCCCCAAACCCTGATAATCTCCGCCAATCAGTACAGTACCGCCACCGTTAATCCCAGAAGCATCGATATTGCCTGCAATAACTCCTACTTTGTCGCCTAAAATATTTACAGTACCGCCAGTATTGCCAGAGACATTGATACTGCCGGATGCGATCGCCGTTCCCGCAGTTACCGGCACAGCAGCATTCCCTGTCAACACAACTTCCCCATTGGGATTTACCGTCAAACCCGTTGCCTGTGCCACACCTTTTCCAGTCAGCAACTCCGGCAAAGATAACACTGGCTGCGTCCAATTGTTGGGCAGCGAACTTTGATTTGCTGTCGGCTGAATATCCAAGCTCAATAAATTTCCAGCTTGACTAATTCGCACCAAATTGCTGCCCGGTACGGCGCCGATCAAAATATTGCCGCTAGGCGCAGTTACCTGACCAGTATTGACAACCGTACCGCCAATTAAACTTAAACTTTGGCCTGGTGTCACCGTCAGATTGCCTGCATTAATTATGCTTCCCCCTGGCAAATTTGTAAACGCAAAACTATTCGGTGTCCCGATGAAAGTTGCCCAATTGTTATTGCCGATCGCACTAAACCACTGATTATTACCAAAACCAATCCCTGTCGCCGTAGTAGCATTAAAAGATCCCGGCACGTTGAGACTGGCATTCGGCCCGAAAATTATGCCAGCAGGATTCATCAAAAATAAATTGGAATTCCCGCCCGTAACTTGAATTAAGCCATTTATTAAAGAAGGATTACCCCCAGTAATCCTTCCCAAAATATTTTGAATATTGGGATTAGTCAGAAAGTTAGCCGTTTGAGCCTCGCTGAGGCCAAACTGAGTAAAACTGTGAAAAAGATTAGCCCCATCTCCGCTGAAAGACCCCCCGGAAATGTCGTAGCGGTTGCCGTTGGGAGTAACAACTGTGTTAGTGCCGTCCGCTGCGGGGGCGATGGGTTGCGCGTTGGCCGAACCCGCCGCTGCACTCAGCCAGCTAACAATGAATAACCATCCGAGCAAATGTAGTTTGTTGGGTGTCATTGTGTTTAAAGATTGTGCTTAAAGTGCGATCGTATTTATTTCTCCTCTTTTTACTCCTAAAAATTCCTCATGTCAATAGGAGCCGCCTATTTTGGGTGATCGAGTAATTAGGACTAAAAAAGGAAATGTATGTTTTTAATTACTATGATTTACGTAAAAGCAGTTTTTTTTACTAGGAATCAGGCGCCGGAAATGAAACTTGGATTCTTTTTTTGACTTGCACTGCTTCCCTGACCCAATTACCTTAAAAAACCGGGTTAAAGCGTCCGGGACTGTGGGGAAAAATATGGCACAGAACGCGAGGTTTAGGGGTTTAAAAAACTATGAATTTTAGTCAAAAGTACGTAAGTACCGATCGCCTGTTATACAGCTTGCTTAGAGGGGCAAAAAACTCGCTCAAATCCCTACTCGCGGTCGTCCCCGCTTCTTTCTCCATCGGCCGAGCAGCTTGCAGCCCGCTTTCAGGAGCAACGAACCGAACAGCCGACTTTCTCTCAAAAACTTTATATTTTATGGATGAACTTTACCAAAACTTCATAAAGCTAGAGTAAAAATTTTATGTATTTTTGATGAAAGCCAATATTTGCAAGTCTTGCACTCAACTTTAGACAGTTACTAAAACGAAGTAAATATAGTAGGTTGGAAGTCTAGGCAGGATGAAAATCTTGCTGTTACAGATTAAACTGTGTCAATCTGGTGTCAGTGAAAACTCTTAGAAGAAGCACTCATTTACTCCAAAACACCCTTAAGTGAGATCTGTCTGTAGATTCACTGGTGTGGAGCCTCTTCTTTAGGTTTGACGATCGTCCTAAATATCGCAGGCTCGCGATCGTCTATTCGCGTCACGGCAACATGGCATTTAGGGCATTTTCGGCCTTACTACCTAACAATACAGGAGGAATCAGGGTTATGACTACCTTAACGCTAGTCAAAAAAACATCTTTTACAGTCGCCAGCTTGGCAACCACAATGTTGCTCAGCATCTGCACGCCCGTCCGAGCTTTCATGTTTGGCACGGACGGCATCCAGTTTGATCGAGATACCAATATAAACTTTACATTCGACCAATCTCACGGCAATTACCAGTCGAGCTTGTGGGTAGCCCAAGCTGAGTCAGGAAACACTGGCTACAGCAACATCGCCAGACTGTTTTACGAGAGCCAACCCTCAGATAACGGCAGCGCCAATGAATGGAAGGGAAGCTTCGGCACGGCTGTCACCTCCGACAACGGCTCCATCACCCAAACCGTCACATTTTTGAAGGATCAAATTTATGCCCTGCTGCTGTGGAGCGACACGGGTAGCGGCACACCTTTCGAGCAATACGTCTCGTCGAGTACCTTCATGAACAGCCCCCAGTGGTGGGCCGCCAGCAGCCAGTTCCGAAGAGATGAATGTCTAGTGACGGGATGTCAGCAAGCCGTGTTTGGTAACTTTATGCTCGACTACAACTCCAACGGCTCATTTACCAACATCAACGGCGGTAAAGGCCCAGAGCAATTTTCATCCGTCACAATAGGCCAACTGGCTCAGGGCATACAAATCTCCTTCGACGATGCAGGAGGAGGAAACGACTTGGACTTCCAAGACTTCAGCGTGTCGGCTGAGTTAGTCCCCGAACCAGTCCCCGAACCAGTCACACTATTCGGGACTATCCTGGGGATCGGGGCTTTGGCTGCAGCTCGCCGGAAAAAAAGCGAGGGCAGTAACCATAAAAATGACTCTTAACCAGCCCCATACAAATCTAAATAGTGCGTCTGTTCAGTGGTAATCTGAGGAATAGCATTTCTAAATGTTAAGACTTTTTCCATAACGGGAAAAATAGCATCCTAACAAAGGCACTATTCATGGTATCCACCGCAACAAAAACGAACGTAGGCTACATCACCCAAATCATTGGGCCGGTTGTAGACGTAAAATTCCCAGGCGGCAAACTGCCCCAAATCTATAACGCTCTCACGATTTCCGGCAAAAACGAAGCAGGTCAAGACGTTGCCGTTACCTGCGAAGTTCAACAACTGCTCGGAGACAGCCAAGTGCGTGCAGTTTCCATGAGTACCACCGACGGCTTGGTGCGTGGCATGGAAGTAGTAGATACCGGGGAAGCAATCCAAGTTCCCGTCGGCATCCCAACTCTGGGCCGGATTTTTAACGTCATCGGCCAACCCGTAGACAACCTCGGCCCGGTCAATACTTCCGAAAGTATGCCCATCCACCGCAACCCGCCGGCTTTCACCGAACTGGAAACCAAGCCTTCGGTGTTTGAAACTGGGATCAAGGTGATTGACCTGCTCGCCCCCTACCGTCGCGGCGGCAAAATCGGTTTGTTCGGCGGCGCAGGCGTCGGCAAAACCGTGATTATGATGGAACTCGTGAACAACATCGCCAAGGCTCACGGCGGCGTGTCCGTGTTCGGTGGTGTGGGCGAGCGCACCCGCGAAGGTAATGACCTCTACAAAGAAATGATCGAGTCGGGGGTTATTAACGAAGAAGACCGCAGCAAATCAAAAATTGCTCTGGTTTACGGTCAAATGAACGAGCCGCCTGGTGCTCGGATGCGCGTGGGCCTGTCGGCTCTGGCAATGGCCGAATACTTCCGTGATGTCAGCAAGCAAGACGTGCTGCTGTTCATTGACAATATCTTCCGGTTTGTGCAAGCGGGCTCTGAGGTATCGGCTCTGTTGGGTCGGATGCCTTCGGCTGTGGGATATCAGCCGACTCTCGGTACAGACATGGGCGACTTGCAAGAACGGATTACTTCGACTACCGAAGGTTCGATTACTTCAGTTCAAGCTGTGTACGTACCTGCGGATGACTTGACTGACCCCGCACCGGCTACGACTTTTGCTCACTTGGACGCTACAACTGTGTTGTCTCGCGGCTTGGCTGCGAAGGGGATTTATCCTGCGGTTGACCCACTGGATTCTACGTCTACGATGTTGCAAGTTAGCGTTGTCGGCGAAGAACACTATGGTGTTGCTCGTCAGGTGCAGTCTACTCTGCAACGCTATAAGGAATTGCAAGACATTATTGCAATTTTGGGCTTGGACGAGCTGTCGGAAGATGACCGCTTGACAGTTTCTCGCGCTCGCAAAATTGAACGCTTCTTGTCCCAACCGTTCTTTGTGGCGGAAGTGTTCACAGGTTCCCCTGGCAAGTACGTCAAGCTGGCAGACACCATTAAGGGCTTCCAGATGATTTTGGCTGGCGAACTTGACGAATTACCGGAACAAGCTTTCTATTTGGTGGGCGATATCAACGAGGCGATCGCCAAAGCTGAAAAAATGAAAGCTGACGCCAAGTAATTTTAGTCATTGGTCATTAGTCATTGGTCATTAGTCATTGGTCATTAGTTGTTAACTGTTAACTGTTAACAACTAAGTGACTGATGATGGCCGACGGCTGACTAATGACTAATTACTAATGACTGCTGACTGCTGACTAATGACTAATGACTAAGGACAATTTATGACATTAACTGTGCGCGTAGTGGCCCCCGACAAAACTGTTTGGGATTCTAATGCTGAAGAAGTAATTCTGCCGAGCACCACAGGCCAACTGGGTATCTTGAGCGGTCACGCTCCAATGTTGACAGCTTTGGATACCGGAGTGATGCGCGTCCGTCCCGGCAAGGAATGGGTGTCTATTGCTCTGATGGGTGGCTTTGCAGAAATCCAAGAAAACAAAGTTACTATTCTTGTCAACGGCGCTGAAAAAGGCGAAACCATTGATAAAGAAGCTGCTCGTACTGCTTACACCGAGGCAGAAGCTCGTTTGGAAAAGGCTACTAGCGGCACTTTGCAAGAGCAAATTCAAGCTAAGCAAGCAATCAAACGCGCGAGAGCTCGTTTCCAAGCTGCCGGCGGCACGCTCTAGCGCTAAGGATAGGAACACGGCTTTTGTAGTAGGGACACAACATTGTTGTGTCCCTACTGTTTTTCTCGCGTTGTGTCCCTAATGTTTTGCTAAACTCCCGCCTCGGACAATAGAGATTGCATTGTTTCCCAAGATAACCCCTGCTGAAGATAGCGGGGGTTATTTGGATTGTAGGGACTCTGGAGCCGATCGATACTGATGATTTTTGCTTCCTCCGGCAAAACAGGAACCTCTGGATCGAAAGCGGTCGATCGCGTCAGAGAGCTAGAAAAGCCTTTAAAAATAGCAATTTCATCGAATTCGCCGTCAATTTCGGCCTTGACGATTAAAACTTCGTGCGATCGTTTTACCGTGTATTGTTCCAAGCGACGAGCAATAGAGTCAGCCATAATAGATAAGTTGGTGAGGATTAAAATTTAACCTTTCGCCCGGTCTAGGAGTAACTGCCCACAATAAAATTGTGCCAGATGTGAGATATAATATACCTTGATTTAGTAGCCACTTTCAGAGACTGCTAGCCAAGTATTTAGCCAATTATTTATCTTTAATCGACCTTTTTTAACCTATCCAACGACAAGGAGCTTTTCAGAAAATTGTACTCTTACTTTACACTCGATACAAAACAGCGTTTCCATTGTCATTAGCATTAATTAAACAATAATTGCTTCTCGGCTCTATCGAAAAACAAAATATGTACCGATTTGTCAATCTCATCATGGTAAAAAGTAAAAAATCTGCGGTGTCGGTGCTTGAAATGTATGAAACTGAAACCCAACATAACATTTTTATTGTAGCCGGCCGCACATTTATCTGCTACTCATCTCTATTTGAATCGGTTTAGGGAAATGTTGAACTGCCAAGGCTAGAATTGTCCAAGATACCTGGAAAGCCCGTTTTCTGGTCTCCCAGCTCAATTTATCTCATTTTGTTCAGCAATTCTCTGTCAAAAGTGTTTACAACTATTAAGACTGGTGGAGCTTTGAACCGAACATAAACTAATAATTTTAAGCTAAATTACTGCTATGTCAAATCTTTCTCTCAACCGTTTAACTGCTAAACTTTCAAGAAAAGTTACCCTGCGAACCGTACTCATAGTTCCGTTTGTCTTGCAAGTATTTGCAGCGGTGGGTATTGTGGGATATTTATCATTTAGGAACTCTCAAAGAGCAGTGAATGACCTTGCGGCTCAATTGATGGGGGAGGTGAGCAATCGCATTGAGCAAAATTTGAGAACTTATCTGGAAACTCCGCACCAAATCAATCAAAGCAAGCTGGATGCAGTGAAACTGGGTTTTGTGAACATGAAAGACTTGTCAGCTTGGGAAAAATATCTGTGGCGGCAAGTGCAATTATATCCTTATATCAATTTTACATCGATCGCTAATTCAGATGGAGAATATCGCACTGGCGAAAAGATGTCTAACGGCACTTTATTGATTAACGCATCGGGCCCATCTACAAATTTTGATTTTTATTCTTACAATACTAATGATAGGGGCGATCGCACCACAGTAGCCGCCTCGGTCAAAAACTTCGACATCCGGCAGCACCCTTCCTACGCCTATGCTGCTCTAGCAATCAAACCAACTTGGAGTTCAGTTTATATATCCTTCCTAGAACCCACATTGATTCTCAGCGCGCTGCAACCAGTTTACAACAGCCAGAAACAGCTAGAAGGAGTATTAATTGCTGCGTTGCGTCTCGACAGTATCGGTCAATTTTTAAACAGCCTCAAAATAGGTAAATCCGGTCAAACTTTTATTATTGAAAGGAACGGCACGCTGCTGGCAACTTCCACACCCGAAAAACCTTTCCGCACCCAAAACGGTCAAAAAGAACTGTTTAAAGTTACAGAAAGCAGCGATGCAGTAACGCAAACTACAGCTAAATATTTAGAAAATCACTTTCAAAACTTGCACCAAATTACCAAATCGGAACAACTCAATTTTGAGATAAACGGGAAGCAGCAATTTTTAAAAGTCCTGCCATTCCAAGATGACAAGGGTTTAGATTTGTTGATTGTCGTCGTCGTTCCAGAAGCCGACTTTATGCAACAAATCCATGCCGGCAACCGAACTACAGTGTTGCTATGTTTGGCAGCTTTGGGCATGGCAAGTGTGTTAGGAATTCTCACTTCTCGCTGGATTATCAAACCTCTTATAAAATTAAAAAATGCAGCAATAGCTTTATCTGAAGGAGAATTTGACCAAACTGTAAAGCTCGATCGCTCCGACGAGTTGGGCGTACTTGCCGCTGCTTTTAACAGCATGGCAGCACAACTGCAAACATCTTTTACTGCCTTAGAAACTAAAAATACCGAATTGCAGCGACTCGACAAACTGAAAGACGAATTCTTAGCCAATACTTCCCACGAACTCCGCACTCCCCTCAACGGCATTATTGGGATTGCAGAATCTTTAATAGACGGTGCTACCGGACAACTGCCAGAATCCACAAATTTTAACTTAGCTTTGATTTCATCATCTGGCAAAAGATTGTCTTCTTTAATTAACGATCTTCTGGATTTTTCGCAGCTCAAACACAAAACAATAGAACTACAAATTAAGTCCGTCGGGATTCGAGAAATAGTCTCTGTAATTATCACTTTGTCTCAGCCATTAGTAGGCAAAAAAAACTTGCAGTTGATTAACTCAGTTGCTCCTGAATTGCCGCCAATAGCAGCCGACGAGAATCGCTTGCAGCAAATACTTTACAACTTAATCGGCAATGCGATTAAATTTACCGAAAGTGGTCGAGTAGAAATTTCCGCAGAATTAGTAACGGGCAACGCACAATCACCCCTTAATTCCCAATTAGCCATTAATGTATCTGACACCGGTATTGGCATCCCCGAAGATAAATTAGAGCGAATTTTTGAATCCTTTGAACAAGCTGACGGTTCCACTGCTAGAGAATATGGCGGCACTGGTTTAGGGTTAACTGTTGCCAAGCAATTAGTGGAATTGCACGGAGGTAAAATTTCGGTATCTTCAACTGTTGGCGTCGGTTCCCAATTCACCTTTACTTTGCCCGTATCTGAGAGTCAGCCGGAATTTAGTAGCATACATCCGCGTTTAACCGAGGGTTCTCCCATTTTAATTAATCCTGCATTTGCGGGCAAATCCTCTATAATAAATTCTCAGCTATCAGACAATAGCGACTTGCTAGAAAGTGAAAAATTAAAAATTTTGGTAGTTGATGATGAGCCGATTAATATTCATGTCATCATCAACAGTCTTTCTGTAGAAAACTACAAGATTACTCAAGCGAGCAACGGCTTAGAAGCTTTAAACCTGATGGAATCAGGATTTAAGCCAGACTTAATTTTACTCGATGTAATGATGCCGCAGATGACGGGTTATGAAGTGTGTCGAGAAGTTCGCAAAAAATACTCGCCTTTAGAAATGCCGATTCTGATGCTGACGGCTAAAAATCAAACTACTGACTTGGTAGAAGCTTTTAACTTAGAAGCAAATGATTATGTAACTAAACCTTTTATAAAAAAGGAATTGTTGGCGAGAATTAACACGCAAATTCGCCTAGCCAAACTGAATGCAGCCTACGGCAGGTTTGTGCCACACGATTTTCTAAACTTGCTGGAAAAGCCGAGTATTATTGAAGTAAAATTAGGCGACAATCAGGAAAGAGATATGACAGTGCTGTTTGCGGATATTCGCTCGTTTACGGCGCTTTCCGAAAATATGACACCGCCTGAAAATTTTGCATTTATTAATACTTATTTGGGAAAGGTTAGCCCTGCAATCAGGAAAAACAACGGGTTTATTGACAAATACATTGGTGATGCAGTCATGGCACTGTTTCCTACATCTCCTGATGATGGTGTACGAGCAGCAATTGATATGCAGAAAGAAGTGAATATCTACAACCAGCAGCGAGAAAAAAATGGCTTGTTTCCGATCGCGATCGGCGTTGGTTTGCACGCGGGCAATTTGATGTTGGGTACGATTGGCGAGCGAGAACGGATGGAAAGTACGGTGATTGCTGATGCAGTGAATCTCGCGTCTCGTTTGGAAGGATTGACAAAGGTTTACGGCGCGGGCATTCTAGTTAGCGGTGCAATTATCGATCGCCTAGACGATCCAGAAAAATATAAGTACAGATTTGTCGATCGAGTAACGGTGAAAGGAAAGACAAATGCTGTGTCGGTGTTTGAAATTTACGATACAGAACCAGAGCAGAGCATTGTACTCAAGCAGCAAACTGCGGAAGTTTTTCAAGAAGCTCTCAATTTTTACTACGAGCAAAAATTTGTTGCCGCCCAAAAAGTATTTCAGAATATTTTACAAATCAATCCAGACGATCGGGTAGCAATGCTGTATTTCAAACGAGCTCGCAAGTATCGAATGTACGGAGCCCCGGAGGGGTGGTCCGGCGTGGAAACTTCGACGGAGAAATAGGGCGCACACTGCACGCCCTACTCTCTTTAAAAGATGCTTGCACAAACTTTAAAATATAGTTGTACAAACTCCCAATTTATTCCAAGTTTTAGGGCCGACAATGCCATCAGCAACGATTTGTTGTTGCTTTTGAAAATTGATGACTGCTTGTTCGGTTTTCGGGCCGAATCCTCCATCAGTATTTAAAGAAAATCCCTTGGTGTTCAAGAGTCGCTGAAGGTAGCGAACGTCCTCATTTTGGGTGACACCATCGTTGCGTTTGAGTAGGGGAAAATAACGGCAGGAAGGTAATTCAGTGCGAATGGCGTTTGTGGTTTGCATGGTTTGATTCTCCATTGGTTGTTTGCAAGTGGTTTGAAAGCAGAGAAGTGCGGGAAAGATGTTAATTAATAGTCCTGGATGCACTTTTGACGGGCACAAACAAGGTTTGAGCTTCGCTCAACCACCAGATTTTTTAGCGTTTCTGGGGGCGTAAAGGAAGTATTGCTGTGAAAAAACCCAGTTTCTTGCTACCCGTGCGCCTAGGATTAGTTAACTTGGATTTAACATCCAGGTTCACCTGTATAACAAGCGCCTAATAGACTCCAAGTTTGAGGGCCGACAATGCCATCAACACCAATCTGATTTTCCTTTTGAAATCTGATGACTGCTTGTTCGGTTTTTGGGCCGAAGAATCCATCAGTTGCGACGGGATATCCGTTTTCAACTAAGGATTGTTGGAGATAGCGGACGTTTTGATTGGCAGTGGTGCTATTATTTCGTTTCAGTGTGGGCAGTGAAGAGCAAAGAGGTAATTGAGCGTAAATTGAATTTGTGGTTTGCATGGTTTGATTGGGGATTAGTGGTTTGCAAGTCGTTTGAACTTGCTATTCCCCAGTTGTAGCTGTGGGGGGAAGTGCTTTAACAGTCGCTTTTTATAGTGACGCTTATTTGAGGTAGCTCAGATGAGTGACAGGCAGCTATCAAATCCGTTTTGTACAAATTAATTGTCAAAGGCAAACAGCAGCGAATTTCCATTTTTTATTAACTTTTAGCATCTTTGCCGCAAGCCCCACACCATACCTGTAGGGCTGTTGGTGTCGGGACGGATAGGCAGATTGACGTAGGGAAAGCTAGGCAATCAATCCTGTCACGGTGTAATCGCTCCACTGTTGTATAAGCTGAGTAAGGGTCTTTTCTATAGAGGAGGAAAAAATACTGTATTTAAAGCTAGTTAACCATTTGAGCGAAAAGGGCGATCGGGAAAATTGGTTTGGGGTTGCGACTTTAACTTAGAAGTGATATCGTAGTATCGGTAGATAGTAGACTTCCGGCTGTCAAACAACTTGAGAATTGAATCAATGACAATTTCTGTAACTATCGGGTTAAAGTCGGAAATAAACTCGTCGGCGTTGAGATTTTCTCGAAAAAATTCCTTAGCTCGATCGCACTGATAGCGCATTTCGTCAAAGCCAACAATTTTTACCACAAACGTTGTCAGGGGCGAACTCTCCAAATCGGTATTAGAAGTGCTTTTAGCCCGCCCATTTTCTAATAAATTCAATACTTCCGCTTCTAAACTAATTTTAGGTTTATAAGGTTTCTCTATTTCTGGAAAAAAGCTTTCCAGGCGCACGCAGTTAGGAACTTGAGCCGGAATTCCTCCCATCATCATCGCCAGAGAAACCTCAATCCCCAAATCCGAAGAAAGAGCTTCTAGCAGGGCTAGGGCAGACAGTTTGCACCCCAAATAAAGCTTCGCAATTTCGAGATTGTACTTAGCAGTAGTTTCCCACCGCTGATAGGTGCGATCGTCTGGATATCCCTCAAACTGTCGGAAAATTATTTCTGGCTTGAGATAATTCAGAAAACCTTCCATCTTCACCAAAGCAACTCGGTAGTCGCGAACCGTGTAAAAACCCCAGCAGATGAGATTGTGATTGGTTTCCGGCAGTAAATTCCAGGTATTTGCCAAAAAATGGGCTGAACTATGGTGAGCAAAACTCATCACATCCCGGTTAGAGATTCGCACAGCTTTTTTGACCGTTTCCCGTATTTCCTCGTCCGTTAAACTGAGGTTAAACAGGCTATTTATTGCTTGCAAGCGCTCATAAAGGCGCTGGCTTACCGTTACTCCCGAATCGGCGAGGCGAAAAGGAATGGTTGCTTCAATGCAGCCTGCAATTTGAAGCAATTGCTCGCGTTTGAGAAATGGTTCTAGAGATTTTGCTGCTACCACAGCGCTGAGAAATTCGTTTTGTCCGGCGAAAGGATTGAGGACTTCGCCCGGTTCAAAATTGAATACCAGCATTACCATCTCGAAGATAGCATCCGCTGGCAGTTCAGATTGATCTCGAATTTGTAGTTGTTGGTTAACCTCTTTTGCAACAGGAGTGATGTAGTAGCTGACGTTAAAGTTAATGCTGCGATCGACTTGCAGGTAGACGGTATCGTGAAATAAAGCTGCCAAAACCTCGATCGCGTCTTCATCTCCCCCCACATCAAAAATATGTTCGGGAGTGTGAAAAAACCGCCAGGGCCCCATCATCGGCTGAACAATGAGTTCGGCAATCCGAGCGAGTTCACTTGGTTCGACTTTTGCTTCCAGGCGATCGATCGCCCAAATCAGCCTGTCTAAGCACTGTAAGTAGGCTTGTTTGCTATCCATCACAGTCTTTCCCAATAACATTACTGTCAGTCGATTTTAGATTTTAGATTTTAGATTTTAGATTTACTCCACAGATGAATCTGGAAGCTTGAACCTTAGTCTAAAATTGTTAGATATCCACGACTGGAGTCCACGGCTTGTATCCGTTTTTGGGCGGGTCACGTCAGCCACCCTGCTGTTAGTTTGATTTGGTTCTAGATCCGGCGGTTTTTATTTGGGATTTATGAGCTTTTTGTGGAATACTTTAGCTGCCATTTAGGAGGGAAATACTAACTTAAACTAAACTTAATTTCCGGTAGCTGACCTCCCCTGTTTTCCGAGTCTAATTAGCACAAAATATGACAAGTAAATTACATAGATTGCTAAACCTATCAGACCCAACAATCCCAAAAATTGAGGGTTTGCCGTAGGGTGAAACATTTGTTTGTACAGCCAAGGTGGATCTAACCAAACGCGGCAAAAAGGTTCGTCAATTATCTCAATTTGAGATTTAAAGGCACAGCTTAAGAAGGGAAGTTGAGCTAGTGCGCCCAAACCGCTGTAAACAGTAATTGCCCACCGCCAAGCTGTAAAAGCCAGTTTCAGGGGCGACTGCGGTCGATCGGCAATTTCTTCGTTTAAATCCTCCCAAAACCACAGACTAGCAGGAATTAATGCCCTCCCAATCACCGACGATACAAAGCTCACAGGCAGCGCAGCCATCATCAGGTAAAGTGTAATTGCCAGCAAACTCGCCACCCGCCAATAAATAATCGACAAACGGACGATCGCCTCAGCTTTTGCCACAACAGCCCAAATCAGCACTACCAGCGGGATCGAAATTGTTAATAACACAGACAACCGATAATCCATCCAGACTAGCGGTTGAAACCAAGGCCCGGTGGCTGCCAATAAAAGACTCAACATCTTTGGGAAAATATACTCACTTATTTGTCACAAATTTTACTACAAAAATGCTAAAAAATCAGCAACCAGAACAGGGTCTTAATGTTTTAGTTACTGCTACATTTTCTAAGGTACTTGGCGCGCTTTGAAGGCTACTTGAGACACGATAGACGGCAATATGCTGGGTTAAAACTGTTTATTCCTCAAATCTCGCCTTCCCATCCCCCTAACCAAGGCGCGCCACAGCAAATTATTGTCCCCCTTGGTTCGGGGAGTGGGGAGAAGCTGCCTGATTTTAACCGTATTGGGATAGAGGGCCAATCTCGCCATTATTTCAAGGCTCAACCTCTAAAATAAAATTCTCCCGCGCCAAAAGTTAGATTTCGGCGCGGGAGGGAAGGCATAGAGCTAAATGGCTCGTTTATTCCTCGTAGATGCGGCACTCAGCAGCGTCAGGATTGTCGTCGCAAAATTTTTCAAAGGAATTCTTAGGTTTGACTTGCTTTTGGTGGGAAGCTTCTGCTTGCAGTTCTTCAACTGCGTCCCACGCCGCCGCGCATTCCCCGGAAGTTGCGCCCTTGAGGTCACAGACGGTACGAGCGCTTTCTAGTTCTTCTTCAATTTTCTCTTGGATGTTGACGGAGGGTGTTGTTGTCATAAAACTTGTTGGTAGGAAAGTGTAGGAGAATATGGTTGTCCCCGACCTATTTCTAGGTAATGTTAGCACGGGCCTTTGTTTAGTGAGCTTGTTCGGCTAACGGCACGTCCTTAACCCAAATAAAGATGTTTAACCGTTAACGACAGAGCAAGGGACTAGCTAAGCAGCCGCTTGGTGTCATAACTCAAAAAACGTAGACTTCTAAAGTATACGGCGGGTCAACTGTGGTTTAAGTCTTAGGCTCGAAGCGAGCGTGTCTTTAGACCTGGATCGTTGACCTTATTAAGTAAGAAAGGTTTTCTTTTTGGATGTTAGTTTGGGTGGGATTTGCTGTTTCTGTCTGGCGACCCCAGCTAATAATAGCTTGAGATGCGCTGCTGTTGCAGCAGCCCAGAGAGAAACCATCCATAACTGCGATCGCAGCAGCCGTCTCTACTTCCTGTTTCACTAGCCCGTAGGCGGGTTCTAGTGCACAGGCATCAATGTAGGTCAAGCTGACCTTACTTTTGATGAAAACATTACACGAGGTTGGTGTGTCAAACTGTATTGAGCTTTATCTTTTAAGATTTAGCTGAATACGGCATTTAACACTAAACAGATTAATGGGACACTCATGTTAACTTATGTTAACACAAGAACGGCAATCGATGGGGAATCGATCGCCCAAGAATAGCGTCCCCCCAGTGGCCAGTTCCGGTTAGCCTAATGTATAGAGATAGTTTTATAGAGAAGTTTGCCTTATGTACACCCAAAACCAAATGCAATGGGTCAGCGCTTTATCAACCCGTCCCTCTTTGGAATCCGCCCTCAAAGAAGTTATAGAACAAGCCGATCGCGACCTAGAAGGCCCGGCTGATTTAGCGCTGATATTTATCTCATCTGCCTTTGCCAGCGAGTATTCTCGGCTGATGCCTTTACTCCGAGAACTGCTGCCAGTACCCGCGATCCTGGGCTGCGGCGGGGGAGGAGTCATCGGCACGAATCGGGGCGGCCTCACCGAAGAAGTCGAGGGATCTCCCGCAGTCAGCCTGAGTCTGGCGCGCTTACCGGGAGTGAATGTCAGAACTTTTCACGTCGGTGCAGAAGAACTGCCGGACTTAGATAGTCCCCCGGATACTTGGGTGGATCTCTTGGGCGTGCCGGCCCAGGAAGAACCGCAGTTCATCATCTTGGCAGACCCCTTTTCCGCAAAAATTAACGATTTGCTACAAGGGCTAGATTATGCGTATCCCGGCGCGGCGAAGGTAGGGGGACTCGCCGGGGGGGATGGTGCGGGCAGGGGCGCGGCGCTGTTTTGCGACTATCAGCTTTACCGAGAAGGGACGGTTGGGGTAGCTTTGAGCGGCAATATAGTTTTGGAAACGATCGTAGCTCAAGGCTGCAGGCCGATCGGGCATCCTTATCGGGTGACGGAAGGAGAGCGGAATATTTTGCTGAAACTCGAAGAACAAACCGACGATACGGGCAGCGCGGGCATCGAGCGATCGCCCTTAGAGGCCCTGCGAGAGTTAGTTCAAACTTTGAGCGAAGAAGACCGAGAATTAGCTCAGCACTCGTTATTTGTAGGCTTAGTCAGCGATGAATTCAAGCTGACATTAGAGCCGGGAGATTTTTTAATCCGCAATCTATTGGGAGTAGATCCGAAAGTGGGAGCAATTGCGATCGGCGATCGAGTCCGTCCCGGACAGCGCATCCAATTTCACCTGCGGGACGCGCGCACCTCTGCAGAAGACCTAGAAATGCTGCTCGATCGCTATCAGCGGGCCGCCGAGTACAGTGGTACATCCAGCGCCGGTGCCTTGATGTTCTCTTGTCTGGGGCGCGGTGAAGGGCTTTACGGCGAATCGAACTTTGACTCCCGACTGTTTGGCCGATACCTCAAAAACATTCCCCTGAGTGGCTTTTTCTGCAACGGCGAAATCGGCCCCGTCGGCGGTAGCACATTTCTGCACGGCTACACCTCCGTATTCGGAATTTGTCGCCAAAATTCATAGTTTGTGAACTGTTGACTGTTGACTGTTGACTGTTGGCTGTTGGCTGTTGACTGTTGACTAATGACTCATGACTAATGACTAATGACTAATGACTCATGACTCATGACTGTTGACTGTTGACAATCTAAAATCTAAAATCTAAAATCTAAAATCGCCTGATGACCAATAAATAAAAGCGGCAGTCGCCTGCCGCTTTTAGCTTTAACTAGATGTCTGGAAACCTTAGAAACTAAAGGTAGTACGGAGGAGTCCGACCCAGATATCGTCGTTGTTTTTGTTGTGTTCGGGATTCATAATCACGTAAACGCCCGGTGTCACTGAGATAAAGTCATTGACTTGGAAGCGATAGAAACCCTCTAAGTGATAAGAGGTGTTGCGATTTCTGGCGACATCACTCTCAGTAACTTTTGGCGGTACACCGAAGACAAAACCGAGGACGTTGCCTTGTCGGGCAAAATCTCCCAGGGCCACAGTGATAGCACCATTCTGGATGGTAGCGTCATTGTTGCCGCCCCGCAGTTGTTCAGCCTTCGTATAACCGTACCAACCGCCAATCTGAAAGCGACTGCTGGGTTTGAAGTTAACTTGCACGCCAAAGTTATCTGATGCCGTGGGTGATTGATCGAAGGGCCGGTTAGCCAAGGCACTGCCGACGCCGCCCATGAGGCTAACATCGCCTGCCCGATTGTATTTCCGAGTGTAAGTCAAGCCCAAGTCAAACGGTCTGCTAAAAAAGCCGATCTGACCCAGAGCGCTGAAAGAACCGTCGAAAACGCCCCTGCCGTCTGCTGGGTTGGGAGCATCGCCGTCGCCGGCGAGATAGCCTGCGGTAGCTCGGAGGCTGCCCAAGTTGAAACTTACACTTGCGCCTGCTCCCTGCGGGCCGCGGAATACGGCCGGGTTACGAACTCCAAATCTGGAAAGTGAACCGCTACTCGTAGAGTTACCAAAGGTAGAAGCCTGGTCTGCAATTTCATCTAGGTCAAGTCCTTTAGGACCGACAAAGACTGTAGCGCGACCGACCGGGAACCGATAGTACAGTTCGTCTAGTGTGAATTGGCTGCCATCATCGCCGTCAAAGGCCAAGCGAGCCATGTTGGTACCGGTAGCGGTGGCTCTATCGTAGCGGGCGGTGTTGACTGCTTGCAAGCGGGTTCTGAGCAAGTCTCGACCGGTGAAGCTGGTGTTGAAGTTCAAGCGCACCCGGTAGCCGAAGTTGGTAGAGGTTTTGTCGTCGTCAAGGCCGACACCATCTCCGAAGGTGTCGCTGACGGCAAAAATAGCTTCTCCTGCCAATTTGGTCGTGGTGGAGAACTGGTTGGCTTCGAGTTCTGCGGTGCGAGCTTCTAGACCGTCTACTCGTCCGCGCAGGGTAGCGAGTTCGGCTGCAAATTCTTCTTGCAGGCGTTGCAGGATGGCTAAGTCGTCTCGGGTAACCAAGTTACCTGTTGACCCAATTAGTTGGGTTATGCTGTCTAAGCAAGCGTTGACGCCGGCTGCAAATTCGTAGCGAGTCAGGGCGCGGTTGCCCCGGTAGGTGCCGTCGGGATAACCTACGATACAACTGTAGCGTTCGACTAGGGATTGCAGGGCTTGGAACGCCCAATCTGTCGGCCGCACGTCGGATAGCTGAGTGACTGATGTCACCTGGGACATGGTTCCCGACGGTTGGGCAGGCAGCGCTTGGGGAGCAACAGGGACGATGGGGCCGCCCATTCCGGCGGCTGGTGTCTGAGCAATTTCTACCTTAGTAGCTGGGGTAGTAGCTGGGGTAGTAGCTGGGGTGCTGGCGACTGCTGGCACTTCAATTTTCCCAGGGGCTTCTGTCTGGCTGATTTGCTCGGCCAAGTCGGATGCTTGGGGCGAGGGTTCGGCTGTGCCTGCTGCTGCTAGGGGTTCAGTCACTGCTGGGGCGCTGACCGGAGCGATTGGGGCTGCTAACTCGAGGTCGCTCCCTGTTGTTTGCAGTGTTGTTGGCTGTGTTGCCGCTGCTGCTTCGCTGGTTTGTGGTTCGATTGAGGCGAGTTTTTCAGCGTCTGCTTCGTTAACGACCGGGGTTTGGGCCGCTTCTACGCTGTTGTTTAAAGCCAGCTTTTCTGGGGCAGCAGGGGCTGCTGCAACTGGTTCTGCAACTATTTCTCCAACTATTTCTGCAATTTTTGACTTAGATGACTGAGCTGTAGCTAGCTGGTTGGCTTCAGCGGTTGCGGTCACTTCTGCGGCGATCGCAGTGGCACTCATGACTGATGATAGCCCCAGAATTGCCGGGGATACTAGCAGTAAATTCCAAAAAGTTCTGTTCATTTTCCTCACACCTTCACACTCTATTCAACTCGACGAGCAGCAATTCCCAACTGCTAATTTTTGTGGTTGCTTGCCTGTTGACAATAACTGCCAAGATAGAACCTATCCATAACTGTTGATTCACTGTTGATTCACAGTAGGCGTGTCTACTTCTGCTTGAACGTAGGGGGCCCACCCCTTATACCGCCCAGGCATCAATTCAGGTCAAGCCCACATTACCTTACGGTTGATTATACCATCACCTGCTAATTTCATCTCTTGATCGCCCGACTTGCTTGAGTTGCTCTGCGGGCGATCGACAAATGGTTCTACGGGTTCGACCACAATCTGCCTCTAACTGACAACTGCCGAGAGTCCTCGGTTACGCCAGACTTAACAGACCGTTATAGGTAGGATTGTGGCTGCTTGTCGCATCCCTTATACAGCTTTATATCCTCTAATGTCAAGCTTTTTAACCTAACTTTAAACCTCGCGACCCGGCCGGGGCTATTTTCCCGCCATGAGTGGGGAACTGAGACCTAAAGGCTGGTAGATTTACCCGATCCCACCCAAAGTTCAGGCTTGAACAATTTTGGTTTTTCGATGCCCGCTGCTGTCGGGACTTGCCAGGACGATCGCCATTTTTGAGACTAACCCTCGGCGGGTTTAATTTCCCGCTATTTTAACACAACTTTTTTGTTGTTTGAGTGCGACGGCAACTGCTGGTGCTTAACCCGCTGTTGGCGCAGGGAAAGCTCACTTGCTTGAGAGAACAACTATGCCCAAGATTCCTAGCGGTTTTAACGATGTTTTTGCCTACGGACGATCGCAGGAGTTTAGTGCTAAGCTGGCGAAAATGCAAAAGTCGAAAATAGAGCTGCTGTCAGAACAAAGAACCCAAACGCTGGGGGTGAGCCAGTTATACCATTTTCGCTTTTCGATTGTCGATTAAAGAATTGGGAATAACTGAGGACATACAAGTTGGAAACACGGGCCTAGACTTGCATTATTTTGGATAACTGGTATTAGTAAAACAGTGAGGGTTTATGGAAGATTTTGGTATTATTATTGCCTGCTGCGACCAAGATTATCTGTTTGCTAAGGGTTGCTGTGCTAGCATCCGCTATTTCCTGGGAGATGTGCCGATTTGTCTGTTGATTGACGGTACCTTTTCTGTGAGTGCTTTGGAAAAATCCTATGGGGTGCGAGTTATAAATCGCACAACTGTTTCTGAAGAGGTTCTCAGGAAAAGAAGTTTTGGTTGGGGCAAAACTAAAATGATTGCTTTCTGGGAAAGTCCTTGGTCAAATTTTATGGTTTTGGATGCCGATACGATCGTCTGGGGCGATGTTCTTAAGTTGGCTAATTTTCAAGAGTTTGATTTTATTGTAGACAAGCCTTGTTACGATTACCCGGATGCGGATGTTTCGGAATTTTTCTTTGACATTCCGGGCGTTGAGAAGCATTTCCCGAATTTTCGTTGGTCGGAATCGCGATCGAACTATTTCTGCACGGGTACTTTCTTTGCTAAACGCGGCGTTTTTAGCTTGGAAGAATACGTGGAAATTTTAGATTTTACAGCGGCAAATCCGGGGATATTTAAGTACGGAGAAATGGGGTTTTTGAACTTTATGATTTTCCGGGCGGCGCAAGAAAAGCGGCTGCGGGTGCAGAATGTGGATATGCAGTTGTTGGTGCCGGATTTTGACCAGGATTTGTTGAGAAAGCGGTTTCCGGTTGAGTCAAGCGGGCCTGCGGGCGATCGTACTCAGGCGACTGTGATTCACTGGTGCGGGCCGAAGCCAAGTTTATCTAGTGGGAAAGTTTACTCGGAACCAATGAATTTTTGTCGCCGCAAGTGTCAGGAAGATGTTTGGAACCGCACGGGTGTGGCTGCCGAGATGTCGCTGCAAGTTGAGGATTTACAGCGATCGATCTACGTGTATAAGAATAAGTTTAAGAAGAAGTTTCGGCAGTTGGCTGGCAAGTAAGTAGGATTTTTTAACCGCAGATGTCAGCGGATGAACGGGGATGCAGGCGGATTTGGGCTTACCCTTCGAGGGGTAAAGTTGGCCCGGCTGGAGGTAAAACTTGGCGGTGAACGCTTATTTTGTGGCTTTCCCGCTGAGTTTGCATTTCGACGGCGATCGCCTCAAATTCGACTTCCATGCAGCCGTAGGGAATCTCTAACTCGACACTTGCTCGAACATTTCCAAACCCGTTAGCTTTAAATTCGGTAATCCAGCGCGGGCCGTCGAGAATCAGGTAGGTTTGTCGATCGTACACCCAAACTTTCACATAAATCCGGGGCATTAATTCGGGAAGTTGCACTTGCACTTTTACAGCCTGGCCCGCGATGATTTCGGCCCGCGGCAATTCCAAAATCGGCATCGGTACTAACTCGTCTTCTGGCAAAACGTAGGGAGTCGGGGGATTTACTTCTGCTGCGACAGTTGCGGTTTTTTGAGCAACTTGTTTCGGTTGCGGGGGCTCGTCAAAAACGACAAATTCTCTGGCTTCTGGGCTAGTGGATTTGGGATCGGAATTTGTTTCGCTGGTTTCGGGTTGCTGCTGGGTTGGGCTGCTTTCTTCTTCCACAACGGCAATTTCGTCGCTGCTATTTGCGGCGGCTGTTGGATTTGGTGACAGGGTGGTTGCTTTGAGCCAGTCGGGGGATTCGCCGTTGCTGGCTAGGGAACTCAGTCGCGACCAAAATCGACTTTCGACGTTTAAGGTTTGAAATGCCTGTTTTGTGGGTGCTGGCGGGGTTTCTGGGGCTGTTGTTTTTAATTCAGGGCTGTTTTCGGGTTTTTGGTCGATCGCTCCGATTTCGGCTGTTTGAGTGGGATTTGAGATGTCTGAGGCTTTGGTTGGTGGGTCGATCGACTCTGGGGCAGTTTGAGGCGAATCGGAGATTTCCGACAGCAATTGCGATCGGCTGCTGTCGGGCAGTTTGTTACCGAATGCGGGCAATTCTAGGCCGCCTGCACTTGGGGTGTGACGCGAAGCCAGTAGAGGGGGTAGGGCTTCCTTGCTTGGGGCTTCAGCGGGGGAGGGAGGGTCTAAGGATTTTTCTACTAGCTTGAGGAAGGATAGATTTTTGGCGTTTCCAGGCTGTTTTGAGGCTGTTGGGGAGAGTTCGGCTTGATGCTTTTCTTCGATGAAATTGTCTTTAATTTCCTCTAGAAGGTGCTCTAAACGGGCTGTAATTGTGAATAGTTTGGTGGCTAGGGTGACGCCGCCGCTGCTGAGAATTGCTTCTCCTAAAATTAGGCGGCTTTTGCACTCGGTTGGGATGTAGGTGACGCAGGCAAAGATGCAGGGGGGAACTTGTTCTGGCATCGGCTGCTGGATTTCTGCGAGAATTTTTGAGGTTTGGGGGTCACGCAGGTAAATTTGCAGTTGTGCGGAACCGATGAGTTGTTTGAGTTCGAGTGCTTCGGAGTCGGGGATGAGAGTTGCTGTTTTTCTGCTTTGTTGGGGGTGTTGGGGAATGTCGATTTTGCCGGAAATGATTAAGGGGCGACCGAGTTGGGTGACGAAGGTTTCTCGATCGAGGAGGAGTTCGAGTTGGACGCCCGGTTTTGGTTCGGGGGTTTGGGGAATTGGGAATTGGTAGATTTTGGTTTGCTGCGGTGCCTCAGCGGCTGCTGGGATTTGGGTTGGTGCGGGGCGATCGACCGGGGAAGCGATTTGTGGGGCTGGGCGATCGACCGGTGCTGCTATTTGTGGGGCTGAGGGGGAAGCGGCGGGTTCGATTTGGTCGATCGGCGGTAGGGGTTCGGAGGTTTCCGATTCTGCGGGCAATACTTCCAACTGAACGCCGTACTGCCAAGGTTTTAGTGGTGTTGATTTGGGATCTGGCAAGCAGGAGAGTTCCCACAGTCCGGGTTTGAGCCTGGTGTAGGGAATGATCACGACTAATCCTTCGGGGTTGGTGCGGGCCGATCGGCTTTGGACTTTCCGCTGCGCCCCTTGGTCGAAGGAGGTATGGGTAACGCGAATTTCGATGTCGGTGTTGGGGTGCTGAATACGAGCAACCACGCGGTATTTACCTTCTAGAATTTCCACGTCGGAGGTTTCTAGGGGCAACCAGGCGCGATCGCCCTCTTTCTGTAGCAAAAATTCTAATTTTTTCATTGTTGTTTCCCCTTGAAGGCTCCCGCTCGATCGCAAGTTGGTGGTTTATTGAGCGACAGCTACAGATATTAAATTACTTTATGTTGTATAGCCTATCATCTGTCTCGGTCAAGAGCCCTGCTTGCGCGCTCCCGTAAAGTCTTCCTTGCGATCGTCGGTACAGCCTTGCACCGGACAAGGCAACGTCGTTTCCCTACGGATATTACGTACAATTATCGCGCAGTGCGATCGTCTCCCTGTCAGCGATCAACTTACCAAACATCTGGTAGCATCTCACATCAAAAATCTCATATCGATTGACGGCTGCCCCCCAAAGCGGCTACGCTGTGAAATTAAGGTTGCTTTGCTTGCAGAGGAAGCAGCCCGCGTCGCCCGAAAATCTAGTTGCACTGCCCAAAGCTGTTACCAGCAGCAATGGACAGCTAACCGCCAAACTGAGTACACCAGTATGGAGGCTAGTTGAGAATCGTAGCATTCTCTGTAGCCGCCCTGCTTGCGTTACCGTGCGGGGCGGCTGGGTTTTTTGGTTTTTCTAGAAAAAAACCAAAAACCAGGAGACCATATTATGTCACAGGAATTCTTGCCTGACGATAACTTGTCCGAGCGTCCAAATTCCGACTCAGCAGCATCCGAACAAGAAGTCGTGCAAATCACGGTTTTAGGTTCCCGCAAGGCCGTGTTAGAAACCATCCACACCTTATATCGGCTGGGATTTGCGGCTGTTGGCGATTGGAGTCCGCCACAGCGAGGCGCACAGCCGGGACAAGTGATAAGTGTCCTGATTCGCCGATCGTCGCGCAAAGCCTAGTCGAAATTGGGCGGGCCTCATAGGCGATAAGTCCAGGCGCATCTAAGTCGGGACTTATATCAATTCCGGTTGCATCGGAATTAATATCACCCGAAATCAGGATACGGCGAGTGCCTAAGTCCCTACAATAAATCTGGCGTAGGGAAACGGCACTGCCGTGTCCTCGCTGATCATTCCGGCGCAGCCGCCGGAATTGATATAACTTACCAAGGACTGCCGATAATGCTGAATGCTGCCCAATAATACGGATGGGATAAATCTTTGCTGTCGAGTTTGGGGATGGACGGGGGCAAGGGAGTGTCGCCTCGCGCACTTCGCAGTTGACCGCCTTCGATCGTCACTTTGCCTTCGATCGCGGCAATTTGTGCTTGCCTGAGAGCTTCAGCTTTAATGATTGGAGGGTCGTTTGGCCTGCGGATTTTTAACTGCTGGTAAAACTCTGTCATCAAGGCGAGAGTCCCCGCATCGCTGACGTACCACAGGCTGGCGAGGGCTGATTTTGCTCCTGATTGCAGCGCTAAGCCGGCAAATCCGAGTTCTGCTTCTTTGTCTCCCAAGGCGGTTCTACAGGCGCTTAATACTAACAGTTCAAGAGGCGGATTGTTCCATTTTAAATCTCTCATTTGATCGAGGCCGAGTTGGGTGTCCCAAAATTGAATGTAGGAGTTATTTGGGGTTCCGGGGCGGAATTCGGCGTGGGTGGCGAGGTGGATGATTCCGTATTTTTGTTGCAGTCGCTGGGATTGCAAGTTTACTATGGTGAAGTCTTGGTTGAGAAAGGATTGACCGGGCCACTGTCGGGCGATCGCGCCTAGTTCTAAGGGCACTGCTGGCAGCGGTTCTTTGTTCGCCGTTTCTGCGAAATCAGATGCTCCCATTGCTAGGACTTGCACGTTTCTGATGTCGGTGTAATTGCTGTCTGTGAGTTTGAAGGCGGGGATGCGGGCGAGGCTGTATTTTTGGATCAGAAATTGCTTTCCGTCGTGCATTGCTGCTAAGGGTACGGTTCGCAAACCTTGGCCGACACAGAACAGCAAGGTTTCAATTTTTGCTGTTTGCAAATCAGTTTCTAGGGGTGCAACTATCCATTTGTAGAGTTGTTGGGCTGGTTCTAGATAGGTGGTGGTGTTTAGTTTTACGGGGTTGGTGATTTCGCTACCTAATTCTTGGACTACTGAGAGCAGTTTCTCTTGTTTGGCTTCCGGGACACTGCGGAGAATGGGCGGGCGATCGGGTAATATTAAGATTAATTCTAGTTGGTCGGTGCGGGGGATAGCGTAAATTAAAGCTGGTTTTTTCTTGGTTTGAACTGCTAGACGGGAGAGAGTTTTTGATATTGCTTCGGCCGTTTTCGCACGGGTTTCAAAGTCTTGTTCAAAGTATGTTTGATAGTCTTCTTCCCAGCTTTCTTCGATTCTGGTTACGGCTTCGGTGAGGTTTCCCCGATCGAGCAAATTTCTCATTTCTTGCCCGTTAAGCCCGCCCTGGTCTGTGTTTTGGGCAATTGTAGCGAGGTTCGCGGTACTCCAGCAGAAAAATATTGCTGTCAAACAGTAAAAAATAGCTTTTTTAATTTTTTTCTGAGTCGTGTGTTTTTGGCGTTGCTGCTGAGATTGGTAGTGCATGATTTTGGGGCGGTTAATGGCGCCGTTGGTGGCAGCAGTTGGCAAAAGTTTGGATGTGGCTGGGAATTTTGACTGTGCTGGCGATCGCCGGCCGATTATAGCATTCAAGACCAACCCCAAATATCTACCGTAGGGTGTGGATACCAGCAGCAACAGAGGCCCCACGCCAAGAAATTCGCGATTTATGTAAAAGTTTGTAAATTATGCAGGGGTTTTGCATAAACAGGACTTACGCAAAAAACTGAGATGTTGCACCATTTTCAATAATCCTTTTATGAACAGGCTTTCCGGCCTGTTCCACAAAAAATTCATCTTTTGTGGAACGGGCCGGAGAGCCCGTTCTTAAGAATGGTGCAAGATGTGAGTTTAACCGGCATTAGCTATACGGGCGTCTTTGAATTTTTGCGGCACATCCGCACTTCTCAGGTTGAATCGAGTTTTGCCTTGGTATTAAGTGAGGAATACCCTGCATCGATCGCCGATATATTGAGTTACCTGAGTAGATATATTCTCTGTATTTACTTATTTTAAAATAGTTAGGTTTTTTCGCGCCAACTTACTTAAAGCTCGACTGATTAATTGTTTGGCATCGGATATCTACGCGGTTATTTATTACAATTCGTCGAGACTGCCTTTGGCCTAAGATTTTGCCGAAAACCTCCTAGTTTTTTAGAATCATTGGCGGCGGTTGCCAAGAGTTGATCAACATAAATAAAAACACTTAATTATTTAGAAAATTTTACTCTATGCGGGCGATCGCTTTTTCCTTGTTGATTCTTGCTTCTCTCCTAGATAACTGAAGCCTTCTTCCTTCTGCTATACATTGTGTGCGATCGAACTTGGCACGGTGCGTTAGCGAAGCACTCGTTGCAGGATCGCGATCCGATTGGGGGATGTGTCTTAGTATTTCTTCACATATCCTGATTTCGGTCTATGATATATGCCTTATGGCGTATTTGTGTTTAAAGCCCGTTACCGCGTACCGCTGATGAGTCAATCAACCAATTCACCGCTATCCCAACCAGTTTCTCGAAGAACCGCCCTCAAATTCCTCGGAGTCGGTGCCGCAGGCGGGCTGCTGGGCTACTCTCGATTTTCCAAGCCAGAGCCCGCCGTTTTTGTGCAAGATTCTCTTGACTTGCCGCGAATGCTGAATAACCGCAAAACCGTTGCAGTTGTGGGGGCAGGCTTGGCAGGGCTCGCCTGTGCTTACGAGCTATCCCAGCGAGGTTTCGCCGTAACATTGCTCGACAAATCGCCCCAACTCGGCGGCAAAATTGCTAGCTGGCCGATACAAGTCGGGAACGAAACTTTTATGATGGAACACGGTTTCCACGGTTTTTTTCCGCAATACTACAACCTCAAAAGTGTTGTCGAAGAACTAGAAATTACCGATAACTTTGTATCTTTAGAATCCTACGCCGTTGTGTTTCGAGACGGCAAATACAAACCCGAAGTTTTCCGTCCCAACCATTCAGCTTTTCCCTGGAATATAGTTGACTTGGGGATATCTTCTCCCAATCGGCTCAAGTGGGGAATCAATCTTACAAAACCCGCTCACTGGCAAGTATTTCGAGAAATCGGCGGTTTTCAAACTCAAAAAAGTTTTGCTCGCCTCGACAATATATCAGTAGCCGACTGGGTAAAAGGTGAATTTCCGCGCGGGCTTTATGACTTGTATTTTCTGCCTTTTGCCAAATCCAGCCTCAACGCTCCAGACGAATTGAGCGCGGGAGAATTAATGCAATTTTTCCACTTTTACTTTTTCGGAAATCCAGAGGGTTTGGCATTCAACGGTACGCGGCAAGATATGGGCACGAGTTTGGTGCAGCCTATTGCCAGAGCCATTGAAAGCAAAGGCGGCAAAGTATTGACAGATGTCGCAGTCAGTGAAATACGCTGGGAAAACGGCAAGATTGATTCTCTGAGTTATCAGTCAGGAGACGTGCAAAGTAAAATACCTTTTTGGGTGAAGCGAAACAGGCTGTTAACTGACAGCAACTCTACCGAATATTTCGGCGCTGGGGACAGCGTATTTGCCGCCGCGCCGTCGGGAAAAGAGGCAATTTCTCTGAGCTGCACTCACCAAGGCTGCACAGTTCAGAAACAAAACGACGGTCAATTTCACTGTCCTTGTCACGGGGCAGTTTTTGATGCCGAAGGGCGAGTTGTGAGCGGGCCTGCTCAGCGGGATTTACCTCGATTTAAGGTAGTAGATGAAAAAGCAGATGAAATACAGTTAGTAGCAGCGGTTAAGCAATCGCAGCCGCAAAATTTGGCGGAAACATTGAAGGCTGATTACTATGTTTTTGCGGCAGATGTTCCGGGGATGCAGCATTTGTTTAGTTTGGCCAGCGGTGAGGTAAATCCGCAGGTGCAGAGCCGGATAGAGAGCTTAAAAATAGCAGATCCGTTTGCGGTGGGCCGTTTTTGGTTCGATCGCGAATTTCCGTGGGAACACAGCAATTTCAGTTCGCTTTCCGGCTACAAACTGACTGACAGCATTACGCTTTACCACCGAATTCAGGATCAGTTCATCGAGTGGAATCAGAAAACTGGCGGTAGTGTTGTGGAACTGCACGCTTATTGTTACAAGGAGAAAGAATTTCCGAATCAGGAAGTTTTGCTGGCGACTTTTGAGCAAGAATTGTACGAAATTGTACCGGAATTAAAAGAGGCAAATATGCTGCACCGGGAATTGGTAAATCAAAAGAATTTCTCTGGCTATCCGCCAGGTAGTTATGCGGAACGCCCGGAGACTTGCTGCGCTGTACCTAATCTTTTGTTTGCGGGAGATTGGGTGAAAATGCCGTTTCCGTGCGGTTTAATGGAAAGGGCAGTGAGCAGCGGTTTGTTGGCAGCTAATGCTATTTTATATCAAGAGGGTTTGCAGAGGCGATCGCTCTTGACGGTGAATCCCGAAGGCGTGTTAAAAATCTAAGGTTTGCAGTGGGGCGGGCTTTATAAATCGTCAATCATCGGCTGGTATCCTCGGTGAAACCCGCCCCCAGCCCTACCATTTTAGATTTTAGATTTTAGATTTTAGATTTGAAGAAATGGGAATGACTGATCCAATAAGGGTTTAGAGGTTTCCTACAGTTGCATTCTTTTTTTAAGATTAGTTACGGTTTGCGGGGGTGGTTTCGCTGAGGGGAAAAGGCAGAGCTTGCGAACCAAAAAAATATCTGCGTTAAGCGGGGTGGATATGCGGTTAAAATATTATTGAATGAGTATAAAGCAATAATAAATGCTAAATAGTAACTGCAAAATTCGCAATAAATCTGTAACTTTTGATGCTTTTGCAACAGAATACGATTTCGTGGCCTCGTTGCAAAACCAGAACGATTTCTTTACTAACAACCTATCGGCCAGCAAAGGTGCAGCATTAGATATTGGCTGCGGTTCTGGAATTCTTGCTTTTGAATTAGCCCAGTATTACGATAATGTTGTCGCCGTCGATTTGTCAACAAAAATGCTGGCGATCGCCAGTCAAAAACGCTCAGCCCCCAATATCGAATACATCCAAATGGATGCCAGTCAATTAGCGCTCGATCGCCAATTTGATTTAATAGTTAGTGCTGCTACTTTTCACCACCTGCCCAACCTCCCCGCCGCCCTCGATGCAATCAAAAAAATGTTAAAGCCCCACGGAAAAATCGTTTTTTTAGATAATATTTCGGAAGTCGAAACACCTGCTACAATAGGCTACATATTAGGTGCTGCGAGAGATTTTAGACCCGACTGTTCCACCTACGGATTTCGCAATGCTTTAAGATTATTAAAATTTCGATTGTCGCCTGGGTGGTTGAAGCATTTAGCTAGCGATAGGTATTTGTCAGAACGGAGATTTAGAAAAATTTACGGTCGTTGCTTTCCGGGCTGTTATTTTGTAAAATTGGGTTGTTTTATGGGCGTAATTTGGGAACATTTGTAATGCAAAACAACGCGATAAAATCGGAATCTGCAAGGGGACAAAAAACTCACATCCGCCAGTTGGGCATTAATCTCGATCGCTGGTATGCGATCGCCCGCAGTACCGAGGTGGAAACTGGGCCCGTCGCTGCGAAAATCTGGAATCGGGCGATCGTACTTTTCCGCGACAGTGCAGGCAGAATCAACGCTTTAGAAGATAGATGTCCACACCGACAAGTTAAACTCAGCCACGGTCAAGTTAAAGGCGATTTAATCGAATGTGCTTACCACGGATGGCGGTTAAATGCAAGGGGAGAATGCGCCGAAGTCGATTATTTAGCAGAAAATCAAAAGCTACCTAACTGCAAAATTCGCTCCTATCCAGTCCAGGAAAAAAACGGTTTTATCTGGCTGTTTCCCGGCGACGAAACCCAAGCCGAAAAAACTAATTTACTGGATGTGCCAGAGTGGGAACATCTCAATTATATTGCCACTGTTTCAGTCATCGACTGTCAGGCACACTATTCATTTTTAATTGAAAACTTGATGGATATGTACCACGGGCACTTGCACGATGATTGGCAAGCTTGGGCCAATCCAGTCTTAGATAGTTTAGAAGAAAACGAGCATCAAGTAACTGCTCGCTATCAGGCCCAAAGTTATTACAAAATAGATAAAATTTGGTCAATTTCTCAGTTATTTTTTAAATCTTTGCGCCGACTGCACCCGGAACCGCTGGAGGTGAGCTATGTTTACCCGCATTGGGTTTCAACTTTGGGGAGCGACTTTAAGATTTACTGCTTGGTTTGTCCGGTGAGCGAGACAGCAACTCGCGCTTATTTAATTCATTTTACCTCATTAAATGCGTTTTGGCGGCTGCACAAATTGCCTGTTTGGTTTCGCAAGTTTATCAAAGATAGTTGTTTCGGTGCGGCTCAAAAGTTATTAGATGGTTTGGTGCGGCAGGATGTGTTAATGATTGAAGAAGAACAGCAGGCTTTTTTGGATAATTCAGAAAGAAAAAGTTATGAATTAAATCGGGCTTTAGCCAGCGTGCAAAAGTTGATGAGAAGTCAGGCAGAAAATGGATAATTCAGGATCAGATGGAGATCTGCACAGGCTAATATGTATATTTCACAAAAATCATGGAAGTACAACCGAGGGAAATTCGGCGTTATATTATAAGTGATGGCAGAGTTCCTTTTGCCGAGTGGATAGATTCCCTGCGCGATCGCAATACGAGAGCTAAAATTAACAATAGGCTAAGACGAGTAAGTCTTGGCAACCTGGGAGATTATCGCTCAGTAGGAGGAGGGGTTTTTGAACTTAGAATTGACTGGGGCCCCGGCTACCGCGTCTACTTCGGACAAATCGGATTAACAATTGTGCTTCTCCTCTGCGGGGGCGATAAAAGCACTCAAGATAGAGACATTCTCAAGGCTAAGGAGTATTGGGCAGAATATGAAGAACGTGATAGCGCAAACCAGTGATAGCTGGCTCAACGCACTAATTGAATCTCTCAAAAACCCCGCCGAAGCTGCGGCTTACCTTAGTGTGGCTTTAGAAGCAGAATCACCGGATTCTCAAATGCTGCGGGCGGAAATTCAAGACGTAATTGATGCACGTTTGCTGGCGAACAATCTTTCAAAGCAAGCTAAAGTACATCACGAGAAACTCGATAAAATGCTTTCGGAAAGTGGCGCTTCTGAAATTTACACTTTGATCGCGTTATTGGATGCGTTAGGATTTAGGCTAACAGTTACTTTAAAAGAAGATGAATTGGCGATGGGGGAATGAAACCCCTCGCCATTCATCTGCGTTAATCTGCGTCCATCTGCGGTCAAAAAAATCTAAATTCCGTCAGAACCAACTTTACTTTTTAGGTTGCTGCTTCTGGTAAACGCTGATAACTTTATCGGCATAAGTAGCAGTTGCGCCACTTTTACAAGCTGCGGAGTCCCCTGTCATCCACCAGCAAGCGGCGCGGCGTACAGCGGTTAATTCATTGTTGCTGCTAGCTTTGTATTCGTCGCGCAGCAAATCGCCCACGATACAGGTAACAATTGATTTGGCTTTTGTCGCGTCAGCCTCAAATTGTTGGGGTGTTAAATCTTGTTTGGTACAGAATTTGGCCCAGCGGGAAATATTGTTCGGTAAAACTTGCCACTGACTGTACATTCCGTCATTTGCGGCTTGTGGGGGGGCGGCTTGTCGCAGCGCTTCTACAAGGGCGGAAACTTGCGCGTCGGTGACTGCTTGTGCTGCTGCTGGAAGTGCTTGCAATCCGAGGCTAATTATCAGGCTGCCGAATAGTAGATTGGTTTTTGCGATCGATTTAAAATTCATTCACAATGCCCTGTTTGATTTAAACTTTGTTTCCTCAAACAAGGTTTACTATTTTGTCGCTCGAATACCTCTGTCTTAAGTATGATTTATTTGCCCACTTAATGCACTGTCATCGCACTTACGATAGAAATTGCCGAGCAAGTGCGATAAAATTATGGAAGTACAACCCAGGGAAATTACAAGTTACGGTACATCAGATGGCAAATTTCCTTTCGACGAATGGCTTGATTCCGTCCGCGATCGGAAAGTCAGAGTTAGAATCAAGTCTAGGCTTGACCGAGTTCAACAAGGCAATCTCGGAGATATCAAGTCAGTAGGAGAAGGAGTTTTTGAGCTCAGAATTAATTATGGCCCGGGCTACCGCGTCTACTTCGGACAAGTTGGGTTGACAGTGGTGGTCATCCTGGTAGCCGGAGATAAAAGCACTCAAGAACAAGATATTCGACAAGCCATAGCATACTGGAAAGATTATGAAAGACGTGAAAGCACCGACAAGTCATAGCTACCGCGAGTACCTAATTGAATCTCTCAAAGAGGCTGAAGAAGCTGCTGGTTACATCGGGGCTATTTTGGAAGAAAAAGACCCTGAACCCGCACTTTTGAGAAATGCCATCAGAAATGTGATTGAGGCTAAAATCAGGATGAATGCTCTTTCGGAGTCAGCAAAAGAGCATCACGAAAAACTCGATAAGATGCTGACTGAAAGCGGCGGTTCGGAAATTTACAGTTTAGTAGAATTGCTCGAAGCATTAGGATTTAAACTAGAAATTACTGTCGCAGATACTGAGTTGTCGGCTGACTCGGAATCAACTGATTTTGGGGAATCAGAATTATCGCCCGAACCAGCTAATTTCTAGCAGATTGTACCCTTATTTCGATCGCAGTAAAGGTTAATCTAGATTATTGGTTGTGTGGGGGCGGGTTTATATAAATTGTTTGCGGGTATTAAATATTATTGGTGAACCCGCCCCTACAGACATTTGTAGGGGCGGGTTTTACCAACCATTTATGTTAGAAACCTACCATCTCAAAAACCCGCCCCGCCCAGCGACAAATCCGCAATTGGTAATATCATCGCAGTTCGATCGCCCTCACCCTTCCCTCACAAAATCTAACAATCGGTGAGCCATTTCTAGCTTGCTGCAAGGTGCTATTTCTACTTGCTTGCCGGCGGCATTAATTAATATTGCTTGATTGGTATTGCTGCCGAAACCAGCACCTATTTGATCGATCGGGTTTGCGGCAATTACATCGAGTTTCTTCGCCCGCAATTTCTCCAAAGCAGGCTTGACAATATCCCCAGTTTGTGCTGCAAACCCGATTAATTTTTGATGCGGCTGTTTCAATTTTCCCAACTCTGCCACAATATCCGCTACCGGTGCCAACGGTAAACAATTCGGGAGCGATCGCTTCGGCAATTTCTCACTACTGTACTCAGCCGGCTTCACATCTGCTACCGCCGCCGCCATCACTGTCAAATCCGCCTCGTGAAAGCATTGCAGCATCGCCTGCCGCATTTCTTCTGCACTCGCAACTGCGATCGCCCGCACACCTGACAGCGGCAATTCGCCAGTTATACTGTGTACCAGCGTCACTGTAGCGCCGCGGTGCTGTGCAGCTTGCGCCAAAGCTATGCCCATTTTGCCGCTGGAAGGATTGCCGATAAACCGCACCGGATCGAGGTGTTCCCGCGTTCCTCCCGCACTGATCAACACCCGAAGCCCCGCTAAATCTCGATCGCCCTTCGCATACAACAGCGATTCAATATGAGGCAAAATCTCATCAGGTTCTGCCATCCGGCCGACACCCGCGCGATCGCACGCCAGCATTCCCGCCCCCGGATTCGCAGCATGATAGCGCCGATAACTCAACACTTCCCGCCAATTCCGCTGCACCGCCGGCTGTTCCCACATATCCGTATTCATCGCCGGTGCCAGCAAAATTGGGCAATTAGAAGCTAAGACAGTATTAGTCAGCAAATTATCAGCAAAACCCCCCGCCAACTTAGCCAAAGTATTAGCTGTCAGGGGAGCAATTACAAAAACTTCCGCCCATTCTCCCAGTTGAATATGCAGGGGGCGCCCGTGACTTGGTTGCCAAAAATCTTTGTCAGTAAAAGCAGGATGGCGGCAGAGAGTAGCAAAAGTCAAAGGCGTTACAAACTCATCGGCCGCATCAGTAAGAATAGCTTTAACTTCCGCTCCAGCTTTCGCTAAAGTTGAAACTACTTCGCAAACTTTGTAAGCCGCAATCCCGCCACTAACGCCGATTAAAATTCGTCTGCCCTTCATGTCATACCATTTTAGATTTTAGATTTTAGATTTTAGATTTTAAATTGGGAATGACTGATGAATACCAGGGTTGAGAGCTGGCCTACATTCACATTCTTTTTGGAAACGGGTGTCATTTTTTCATAAAAAAGAATCAAGAAAGAAATTAAGATAAAAACAGACTCAAATCTCTAATTCATCTGTTTAATCTGCAACCAAATATGCTGCTAACTTCTTCCTCAATTCCGTCGAAATTTTTGAGCTAGATTTTTCAGTCTATGCTTCGTCGTAGGCTTCCATATCCAGAAGGTGGAGATAAGGTTCAACCAGCTCCGGCCGCTGAAAAGCAAGCGATCGCAACAAATGCCAATCATTCAATCCCTCAAAAGGATCTGTATAATCGTCAACTTCCAAACGGACAGCCAATTCTGCCACGTCCTGAGAAGTAAGTACAGCTATATCGCGCGATGCTTTGGTTAAAGTTTTCATTTTTTTCCCCTGCCCGAGACTTCCGCCATACTATATACTAAACCTTTAATCAGATTTCGACACAGTTTCTACAACAAAACTTCGCATTACCTCTATAACTTCCGGCAGAATCTCGTGTCCCATGTTAAATTCTCGATACTGCACCGCAGCTCCCCAAGCCGTCAAACTCTCGCGCGATCGCACAGCAGCACTAATGGGCACAATAGTATCTTGAGTACCGTGTACGATTAAAACAGGTGGCAAAGCACTCCCAGCAACTGGCGAAATCTGGTGTAAATAACCGCTCAGACAAATTAAACCGGCTACGGGCAAAGTCAATCCCACATCTAGAGTCATCGCTCCACCTTGAGAAAAGCCGCCTAAAATTGTGCGAGACAAAGGCACGCCCGTGCTGCTTTCCAAAGACAGCAAAAATTCCCTCAGCAATTGCCGGCTTTCTACCAATCCCTGAGCGTCTTTGCTTTGAAGGTTATACCACGCTTTGCCACTCGTTACCTGGGGATGGGGAAAGGGGGCATCGGGAAACATAAACTGATAATCCGGCAAATTGAAAAAGGGTGCTAAGGAAGTCAAATCGCGAGCATTAGCACCCCATCCATGCAAAGCGACAACCAAAGCGACAGGTTTGCGATCGGTTTTTGGCGGAATGCTAATAAATTGTAAAGACATCGTAGTTAATAATTGGTAATCTGGCATCGCTACAATTATAAATTGTCACGACGGCTAAAACCCCAGATATTTGTTTTCGGCAGTATTCCAGTGGGAATTAGCACGCGCTTGCTAATAACTATAATAGTTGACTGTTGACTGTTAACTGTTAACTGTTAACTGTTAACAGTTGACTGTTAACCGTTGAAAGTAGAGTGCGACATCGCACCTTTCCAAAGTAGAGTGCGGATAGTTCACCTTTTCTAAACAGGAATTAGGGAGCATCTCCTATTTGTAAAAACACTTCTTCTGGCTCCTTCCTTCTGCCTCCTTTCTTCTTCCTCTTTCCTCCTGCCTCCTGCCTCCTGCCTTCTGCCCCCTGCCCCCTCCTGCCTTCTGCCCCCTGCCCCCTCCGGCCTCCTATCTCCTGCCTCCTGTCTCCAATTTATAGCTGGGCTGCTTTCATTGAGATGCTCCCAGAAAGACTCCGCTAGAAGCGAGATTTGTTCCGCTAATTCCAATTGACCGAAAGCATCCAGGATACAAGCCCCCAGATTAATCTATGAAGAAATAAAAAACTTATATCCGATGAAACTTGCCGAACGTATTTATCCGTGGGGTCGCCTCTAAAATCTAAAATCTAAAATCTAAAATCGATTGACACCTACCGCAGGTAAAACCTTAGAAACAGATTGCTTAGACTGTTGTCGCACCGGCACCTCAATCCAGAATTCAGTTCCCTCTCCCGGAGCCGATACGCACCTGAGCGAACCTTGGTGTTTGTCCACTATTTGATAGCCGATCGACAATCCCAAGCCAGTACCTTTGCCTACAGGCTTGGTAGTAAAAAACGGATCAAACAAACGTTTTTTGACATTCTCCGTCATCCCCGTTCCGTTGTCAGCGATTCGCACGCATACACAATTAGAACTTAAAAGTTCAGTGCGAATCCTAATCTTAGGTAAAAAAGCCGAATCATAGGAAGTTTTACCATTAGGTAAAAATTTACTTTTTTCTTCATCTAAAACATCAATGGCATTGCTCAAAACATTCATAAATACCTGATTCAATTGTCCCGCCCAGCACTCCACTAAGGGCAAATTTCCGTATTCTTTGATGACTTGAATGCCCGGAAAACCAGGTTGGGGTTTCAGCCGACTATCCAAAATCATCAAGGTGCTGTCAATGCCTTGGTGAATGTCAACAGACTTCATTTCAGCTTCATCTAAACGTGAAAAATTCCGCAGAGAAAGGACGATTTGGCGGATGCGTTCTGCTCCCATATTCATAGATTTTAGGATTTTAGGCAAGTCTTCACTGATAAACTCCAAATCAATCTCTTGGAGTTTCGCTTGCACTTCGGGCGTTGGGTTCGGATATTGCTGCTGGTATATTTCCACAAGTTCCAGTAAGTTTCGCGTATATGCACCTGTATGGATCAGGTTGCCAGAGATGAAGTTGACAGGATTGTTAATTTCGTGGGCAACTCCAGCCACTAACTGCCCCAAGCTGGACATTTTTTCAGTTTGGATTAGTTTAAATTGAGCTGCCTGCAAATTTTTTAGTGCTGTTTCTAGTTCAGCGGTGCGCTGTTTTAGTTGAATTGTACGATCGTACACTTGCTGTTCTACTTTTGCAGTACGTTCTAGAGACATCAACAGGTAAATCGTCAAGCTGCCAGTCATCAATAGCCCGATCGCGCCAATTGCCAGCGAACCCTGATGCGTCCTCATACTGTTGTACCCCTTTCCAGGCAAAACTAACAGTTTCCACTGGCGGTCTGCTACGTTAAATAAGCGAGTGCAAGCACTAGGATTTTGACAGATTTTTCCCCGCAAATTAGTTAACTCTGGCTTTTCGTGTTTTGGGTTATCTATCAACTGCTTAGCTTGTGAGTCGTAGCGCACCAGAAAGCGTTCTTTCTCTATAGCAGAGTTGTCATAGAGGTAAAAATTAATCTTGTCTAAATTCAGCGATTCTAAAGAAGAATCGACCATACTGGTGATCTGAAACAGACCCGCAATAACTCCCATGAGGTTTTGGCGGCCGTTGACCGAGTTATCAGCAGAAGTTGTGCGGCGGGGTACTGGTAGAAATACTTGCAATCCCGGTTGATTGTTGCTGACTAATCTAATCCGCGCGGAAGCCGCTATTTTCCCGGTATTCACCGATTTCTCTAAAGCTGTTTTGCGCTCGGGGCTGGAGGCAACATCAAAACCGATCACTTTGTTATCTTCTTCTAATGCTTCTCTGTAAATAATTGGAAAGTATTCCGATCGCACTTTTGCTTTGACCTGCTTTTTGTCAGGAGTTCGCTCGTAAATTTGAAATGCCGGAAAACCTTCGGCTCGAATTCTCCGTTCGTAAGCTGCTTTTTGGGCCATCGGCACGCGCCGAATCCAGTTAACAGAATGTATAGCAGTATTTCGGGCGAGTGCAGGTTGAGTGAATTGCTTAAAATCTTGTCTTGTAACTTCAGTAGATGCGCTGTAGAATGCTTCAAGTGAGTACAGAAATTCTAAATTTTTGTTGATGCTTTGCTGCAATGCCACATTCAGGCGATCGGCTTGCTGATGAAATTCAGCTTGCATTCGTTGGTTTTCCGAATGCCACACGACGGCTGCTGCTGCCAATGACAAACTCGTACCGGTGCAAAGAGTCAGCACTGCTGGAATGTAGCGACGGTGCGACAGTAAACTTTCGGTCAGCGAATTAAACCAATTGCTCGCAACATTCATATTCCCACACCTTCTGCCACCGGAGTGCAATTCGTTTAAGGACTTGTGAATTTCCTTGATAGCACGATCGACAGCGCACAAACCAGATTGTCTAAAAACTTATGATAGCAGGAATATGACTTACCCCGATCAACCGAATTTCTACGAAAATATTGATTTGGGAACGAGAAACCTGGGAAGAAACCGGGTTTTTTACCAATAGTGCATCCACGGCTGAGGAATTGAAACCAATTGTAACTAAGTGTAACGAAGCGAGCTCCAATCTGCGCGCTCCCCAAGTTCCTGCCCCGGAAGCACCCGCGAACGAGAAAAAGCCTTTATCGGGTGGGGCGGGTACTCAATACCCGCCCTATAAAGCCAACTTAAATGTGGAATAGCTTACAAAACAGTCCCTATTTCCTTCAAATAAACCCGTGTAAACGGTTCATCATCCCCCAGAGTATACTGTTCGATCAACCCTTGGCGGCGAATAGAAATACTATTTCCTTCCCTCACCACAACAGTATCATCATCCGTGCTTTCTCTGACCAACATCATCTCTGTTTCCCCCGGATTGTCCAGCACCACCATATTGCTCCCCCGATAAAACATTCCCTCAGCTTCCAAAATATTTCCGGGATATTCAGCAATTAACAAATCGAGCTTGGGATTCCGCAGCAAACTTTGCACGTTAAGATTGTAATTGTTATTCAAAACTTTCTCAGAACGGTTGACAAAAAGTCCCCCACGACAAACAGCACCGATCGTCCAATCGGGATGCTGCAATAGAATGTGGTCGATTGTTTCTTGCAGATCGTGCACCGAAATTCGGTTGAAAGTAATAATCGGAATTCTGGCGGATTTTCCCGAGTCAAAGAAAGTTTCGATAATATGCGAAGGCACATCAACACCCTCCCCGACAGCCGGGTTTAGGTGCATAAAAATTCCCGGCGCGGCATTGATTTCGAGAATCCCAAAATTGCCTGTTTTCCAAGATTTGGCGAGAGTTTCTGTTACCACATCAACCCCCAAACAAGCTAACCGAAAATGTAGGGCGATATCTTGAGCCAAAACAATGTTATCCGGGTGAATATTGCGGGTAGCGTCGATGCTGACGCCGCCTGCGGAAAGATTAGCGACTTTGCGGAGATACACAATGCGATCGCGCTCTAGGACACTATCCAATGACAGCCCTTGTTCTGCCAGATACATCTCCATCGCTTCGTCGGACTGAATTTTGCTCAGGGCCGAAGTTGGCGTATCCAAACGTTGGGATTTGCGGTTTTCACGGCGGATCAATTCGCGAATTGTTGAGTCGCCATCACCTGTTACCCAAGCAGGTCGGCGTTCAGTTGCCGACACAAATTTGCCATCAACGCACAACATCCTAAAATCCGATCCTTTGATGCTGTTTTCCACAATTATTCGCACCGGCTCTGTTTCGGGAATTGCCTTAACAGCTCTTTTAAAAGCGGCCTGCAATTCCTCACCATCTCGGACATCTGCTGTGACGCCAATTCCTTTATGACCGACTACTGGTTTGACAGCAACTGGATAGCCAATGTCTTTAGCAACTGCCAGAGCTCCGCTTTCTGTGGAGACGATATCGCCTTTGGGGACAGGAAATCCTAATGTAGCGAGAAAAGCTTTACAATCGTCTTTGCGCGTGGTAAAATCTGAGTCTAAATGGCTGTCAGAATCAAAAGTAGTTGCAGAGCCGCGAACAAGTTTTTTGCCGTACCCGTATTGCATCAATCCTTCATCCCACAAATAAAATACGGGAATGCCTTTTTGAGATGCCGATCGCATTAATGAATAAACTGTCGGGCCTCCGTAAACTGACTGCCGGAACATATTTTGCAGCGCGTCTATGTGTGATTCCAAGGGAAAGTCTTGATTTTGATTGATGGCTTCAAACCAATCCCAAACAGCGTAAACTACGGCTCTGGCGCTGCGGGCGTGAACTGCTTCTATGCTGATTCTGTGAAAGTGAGAAAACGGCTTGATGTTCCAGTGTTGGAAGTGCAAACCCATGTCGAGTTTTGCTACTTCTGAGGCGGTACGAGCGAACAGTTGGGCATGGTTGGAGAAAGTTTCGTGCAGCAGTTGCGGGTAGCGATCGCCAATAATTTCCTGGTAATGTGCGATCGGCAAAGGTTCGCTCGCGCCCGTCACCGCTAAATCAAAAACTAAAGCCGCGGTGTCTAAATAAGGGTTTGGCCCCATATAGTGTTTGAAATTGAAAACATCAAAAATATCGGTTTTTCGAGCATTGATGCGTGCTGTTTCTGTGCTTTTTTCTTGCAGCATTTTCTAACCTCCTTTGAGCTAATTTTTTACGTTAGCTTTATAGTCGGTGCATGGGATACTACCTGCGGGCATAGATATTATTGCACTGCTCAGTTGAGACAAATACTCCGGCCAATTCTGCCTCAGCATTGCGAGAGTGGGGGGAGTGGGGGAGTGGGGGAGTGGGAAAGTAGGGGAGATGGGAGAGGGGGAGAGTGGGAAAATATTCCTTCTTCCTTCAACATCTGACTAAGCATTCATGACTAAGTATTGATGACTAAGTATTGATGACTAAGGCTAGATAACTAAGCACTTATGACTAATGACTACTTCTTTCCCCCCTCCCAAAAAAAAGCTATAACTTTTGAGAGGTACACTCTGTACTTATAATTGTTTATGACAGTGAAAGAAAATTTAAGAGGCAGCAAATTATGAAGATCGCACAAACTGCTCTCAGGGACAAAGTTCACCACTTAGCTGAGGAAGCCTTTCACCGGAAGCTAATTTCTGGCTACGGCGATGGTCAAAACAGCAACGAATATCAGATTGTCTGGAACGGCAAACCCAGGCACCTCCCTTTAGAACGGGCGAGTACCATATTGAGCAATTTGATCGAGCGATCGCACTAACGGGCGATCGGGCTAATTGAGGACTTACGCTCATCAATCCGATTTCTACGAGCAATCAGAGGAGGATTAGCGAAGAAGCGGATCAGAAACCGGATTGATCACCGCGCGCGCGTGGGCCCTGTAATTTAAGCTCATTGGTTGACCCCCCCTATCTCCTGTTAGGGGGGGTAAGTTTGTTTTGTCTGTCGATCATCAAGGATGAGTAAACTCCCATATCACCCTTGCTGTGTGCGTCCTGCAGGGGTAGAAGTCTGAGAGGTTTTTGGTATCTATATATACCTTTTGGCGGTTTTCGGAAAAAGGAATTTTGTGTTTTAGTGAAGTTTAATAAATTAAAAGTGGAGATAATATGGCGAGCAACGAAATTCAGGGGAAGTTGCTAATTATTGGTGGCGCGGAAGACAAAGAGGGGGACTGCAAAATTCTGCGGGAATTCTTGCGCTGCGCCGGAGGAACTAAAGCCCGCATTGTAGTGATGACGGCTGCAACAAGCCTGCCGGGAGAAGTAGGAGATAATTACATCCGAGTGTTTGAGCGACTTGGCGCTCAAGATGTGCGAGTTGTTGACACCCAGAAACCGGAAGATGCCAACAATCCAGATTATTTAGAAGCGATCGAACAAGCGACCGGCATATTCTTTACCGGCGGAGATCAAGCGCGGATTATTAGCTGCTTGAAAGACACAAAACTCGACGCAGCGATGCACAAACGCTACTCTGAAGGGATTATCATTGGCGGCACCAGTGCCGGCGCGGCAATGATGCCAGACATGATGATTATTGAAGGAGACTCCGAGACAAATCCCCGCGTTGATGTGGTAGCAATGGGCCCTGGAATGGGTTTCCTCCCCGATGTTGTCATCGACCAGCATTTCGCCCAACGAGGTCGTCTGGGACGCTTAGTTTCGGCACTCTTGCTGCAACCGGCCGTGTTGGGATTTGGTATTGACGAAAATACAGCTATTTTAGTCCACGGTGACGAGTTGGAAGTCATTGGCGAAAGCGCTGTAACTGTCATCGACGAGTCGGAAAAACTCCACGACAATGTAGATGGACTTTTGAAGGATGAGGCTTTGGCGATTTGCGGCGCCAAGTTGCACATCCTCCCCCACGGATACCGGTTTAACTTGAGAACTCGCCAGCCGGTGCTCCATAACCTAGCAATTACAGCAGACAGGGAAACGGCGATCGCCTAATTTACTTGCAACTGGCAAACATCTTAAAATTATCTAAGGTGAGCACTGCAAACCTTACCCATTCTAGCAAGTAGGATGGTTAAAAACCCAGTTGCTCTCTCCACAAGTAATAAAAAGAAGAGGATTTTTCCTCTTCTTTTATTGCTGCGGTTTCGGGTTTTTTAAGCACTTTTCTGTTCGCCAAAAATCGACTGCTGCCCTTCTGCAGTCGATATTAAATTCCACCCTTGAGTTCTCAGCTTCTGATATGTTGCCCATCCCTTAGAACCGCCCGGTTCCCGGTAGTCGGATACAGCGAACTGCGGAAAAGCTGTATAAGGCCGCCACCCCTGACGGGCATCGGTGCGTAAGTGCAATATCTTTTCTCCATTGCGTCCCAATCTGGGCAACCAACACATTTGTTTTAGCATTTTTAACACTCCAGAGTTTTACAGTAACGGTAATTCGCCAACATCCCACATTAAACTTTTAGAGCCTTAGAGCCACTGCTCGGAATATCTAACGGGTAACAGGGACGAATGAGATTTTCACCAATTACCAATTACTGAGGTAGCAGCAGTCGTTAAAGCTGATGAAAGGTTCTACAAAGTTTACCCGTCACAAACTATAAAACAAGTAATCCCAAGACATAAGCAAAAATAATCATTGCTATTCTCGGCTCAAACTTGGCTTAAAGTCGCGGGAAAACCCAGTTGAATAAAGGATTCATGGTTCGGGTTTCCCTTGCCCTATAATTACACGCTCATCCTCGCTCTTTCCGCATAAAATGACATCTTTCTACGGTATTATTCCTGTAGCGTAAAAAATGTTTCTTTAGTTACAAATGTTAAATTTTCACCACGATTTATCTAGTTATCAAAAGTTAAATTACTTTTCATACAATACTTCGGACAGTTTTTGATAGCCAACCGTAGAATAAGGGTTTCAAGGCTCTAAGGCAAGTTCGCTATCAACGGAAAATCAAGGCTTTCAGACTACGAACTCAAAACAGTCCGCACTATTGTTCATAAACAGCGCTTAATAATTTTTAGTTACTTTCACTACATTTTTGATTAAAATCAGGTTTCCGGGTGCCTAGGGGTGTACCTTACTCAATCGCTAGGGTTCGCACTACTAAATCTTCCGGCTGCGCCCCCAAGTACCTTACAAAATAAGAGTTAGAGGTTTAACTCTTAAGAACGATGGCGACAGATTTACCCAATTGTAAAAATCAATACTAATCAAACTTATAAGTTCTGAAAACAAGGTATTCATGGCCGCTGCAATTGAATTCAAACTCTTCGCTCCCAACAACAAAGCAGCTACACTGCTCGGCTCGTTTTCCCAATGGGAAGAAGTTGTCTTAGAAAAAGATGACAAAGGTTATTTCCGCACTAACATTAAGTTAGAAGACGGTAAGTATCAATACAAATTCCGAGTTCAGTCGCAAAGTCCATGTTTTGAACCGGACGAATGGGTAGAAGTCAATGACCCCTACGCGACTGAAATTGACCGCACTACTAATACAAGTACAGTTCGCATCAAAGCAGGCGCGCGAATTATTGATACCTATGTTTGGCAGCACGACGACAAAAAACTCCCCGAAAATGAAGAATTAGTCGTTTACGAACTGCACGTTGCTGATTTTTCCGCCCCAGATGGTTCCGACAGTTGCAGTAAATTCCAGCATGTGAGGGAGAAATTAGATTATCTGTGCGATTTGGGGATAAATGCGATCGAACTAATGCCAGTTAATGAATATCCGGGCGATTATAGCTGGGGCTACAAAGTCCGCGATTTCTTTGCCGTAGAGTCCAGTTACGGCGCAACCGCAGATTTGAAGCAATTGATTGACGAGTGCCACGGACGGGGCATTCGGGTGATTCTGGACGGGATTTATAACCACTGCGATGAAGAATGTCCCTTATTGCTAATCGATCGCAATTATTGGTACTACCGCGACAAACACTATCCCGAAGATCCCGCTAACTACTGGGGCCCGGAGTTTAACTACGAAAATTTCGACCCAAAACTCGGCATTCGTCCCGCTTGGAAATTCATCGGCGATGTCGTTAATTTCTGGATTCAAGAATATCATATCGACGGCATTCGCTACGATGCTGTGCGGCAGTTGGACAATCGAGATTTCCTGCACTGGATAACTCGTGAAGCGAAAAAAACCGCCGGTAACAAGCCATTTTACAACATAGCAGAACACATTCCCGAACTTCCCGAACTCGTCGCTGCAGACGGGCCGATGGACGGGTGCTGGCACGAAAGTTTTCGCATTTTTGCCATAGAAAATCTGGCGGGGAAGACTTTCGATATCGAAAAGCTCAAGCAAGTTCTAGAACCCAAACAACAAGGCTATCAAAACACAACTAATGTGATCAATTATTTAGCCAGTCACGACCGTGACCACTTGCTGGCCGAAGCCAGCTTTCGGGATATCGCTCAAGAAGCGGCTTTTAAACGCGCTAAATTGGGAGCGGTTTTGTTAGTGACAGCAGTAGGAATACCGATGCTGTGGATGGGCGAAGAGTTTGGACAATCCACTGGGCAAACTCCCAACCAGCCGAATAAACTGCAATGGTCTTTGTTGAAAAATCAGCCAAATCATGAGTTGTTGGAATACTACAAACACGTGATTCGGCTGCGGGAAAAAATTCCGGCACTTTATACCGAAAACATTGAATTTATCCACGAAAATCCCGAATCCAAAGTGCTGGCTTACTATCGCTGGAGCGATGAGGGAACGCGAGCAGTAGTTGTCGCTAATTTTTCGGATACTTATCTATCTGATTACTGCATTCCTAAGTTTCCGGCGGGAACTTGGCACGAGTGGATGTCTAACAAAATAGTAGAAGTTGGGGAAGAAGGGTTTAAGTTTGATTTGCCGGAATGGTCAGCGCAAGTATTTGTCTGAGAGTGGGAGAATTATGTCTCCAGGCAGATGATCGGCACAGTTGTACAACAGTAAATTGTATTTAGGATGGGCGCACCCAACTCAACAAACCGGGTTTTTCTACCTAGGTGGATGGCTGTAACGATACTTTTTTGTAAAAAAACTCGGTTTCTGCATCCAAGAGTGCGATCGTAATTCCTGGTATTGAGAATAACAATTACAGGGCGACTTGCCAACCGTGAATTAACAAGTCAATTAACACGTCAATTAACACAAACTTTGTCGGAGGACAAACTCTATGGGCTGGCTAAAAAGATTGTTTGGTTTAGAAAAACTTGAAAATCAAGAAACTGTTGACGCTCCTGCTTACCAAGCACCTGTAGCTCAATCTCAAGCTCAAGCTCAACCTGCTGCGAGCGCTCAGACAATCCCGCCGGAACGCATGGGCTTGAATGGAGAATACGATCAAAGCGGTTTAGCTAAACGGGTGGCTCAAGCTTTCGATGCAAATCCAGATGTTGCGGATATTGAGACTGTTTATGTGGCTCAACTTGGCACTACGGTGGTTCTCAAAGGTACAGTTCCCAGTCAGGAAATTGTCAACAAGTTGGTGACAATTGCTAAAGGTGTTAAGGGTGCCACTGGGGTGCAAACTAATGAAGTTACTGTCGGCTAACGCGACGGTTATTTCTAACAGTTAGCAGTTAGCAATTAACAGTTAACTTAACTGCTAACTGTTAACTGCTCACAGTCTTTTTTATCTCTCATGGTTTTAATAAAAAATATGACAGGGGAAACCTTAGAACCTACTCGGGGGAAATTAGAACGGACTCTTTCGCAGGGAATTCAAGCTTTGTACCGCTCTCAACTCGGACATCCAACGAGTCAGGCGCTCTGCAATCTTTTGGATAACAAATTGATAATTGTTGTCGAAAATGGGCTTACTCAACCCGAAAAATTACTGGCTCAGAACGGTCAGCAAGATTTGGCGTTGCAGGTGCGGACACAATTAGAATCTGTTCTCGAATCGCCACTGAAAGAATTAATCGAAAAGGTTTTGGGCGTGGGAGTCACTGATTTGCTCCGCGATGCGACCTTGGAGACAGGCCGCACTGGTACGATCGCAATTTTGGACTCTGCACCTCAAGTTCGTGATTCTAATTATAAATCTAAAACTCAACCAAAACCATTTGAGAGCTGACATGCTGACGGATAACACTTTCTAAATCTTTGATGTTAAAAGGTTTGGAAAGGTATTCCACGCAGCCGGCTTGGAGAATTCGAGCGCGGTCTTCTGGTTTTGCTAGTGCTGTGACAGCAACAATCGGAATATGTCTGATCTCGGGGTTTTGTTGGACGCGCTTTACTACTTCCATACCGTCTATATCCGGCAGGCAAATGTCGAGTACGATTAGGTCTGGAAGTCGATCGACTGCTGCTGAAAGAGCTGCGTACCCGTCAACTGCTCCCACGCACTCGCAGCCGAATAAATCGAGTATTTGTGTCAGCAGTTCTAAGTTGTCTGGATTGTCGTCTACAGCCAACACTAAAGGACGCTTCTCAACCGGGGGTTGACCGCTAATCACAGACGAGGATTCCAATTTATTGTTCCAATGAGGGTAGTTCATAAATGCCGATCGAAACGATCAAAAAAATTGTCCCCGAGGCATTCTTCAAGTGGCGCTGCGGCACTTGAAACAGATTGGCTCGTATTTGTAGCTCTCCCATGACCATTTTTTGGTCTAACCCGATACAATATGGCTGCAAGCTGCGGGCAAAAATACCGCAGTTGATTAACCCCATAGCATCTGCTTAATTCTACCTCTCCGAGCGCCAATTACCAACTGAGGCCGTCTTGGTGCCTCAGCATTGGTAAAAATACGCAATAAATACGAAAAATCTTACCAAGAAAGCATCCTCGCTTAATAGCATTGAATAGTGGCGACAGCTTTTTAGGATATTAACCACATTAAACATGGCTTCCCATACAGGGATCTACCTAAAGGAAGATTCTCACCGATACTTAATTTTAATAACTTCCACCTGCTGAGAGATACTTGATTACTCTACTTTAGACTTCAATGTTTTTAAGTAGTAATCATCACAATTTAAGCCAGTAAAAAAATTCAGTTTTTACATGAGCTTTACCGGATATTAACCTAGGAGGTTTTAATGACAATTCCAATCAGAGACGACCTGACTTACATTTTGCTCAAAAAGATTGGCAGCGGCAACGGCAGGGGAGAGTCGGAAATTAGGAATGCAGCGGAAGAATATGTCGGTCACCCGGTGGCCGAAGCGGAATTGCTCGGTCATTTGGACTACCTCAACCAAAGGGAATTTATCAAAGCGGACTTTAGTGGCGAGCCTTATGGAGGAGCTGAGTTATTGCCGCCTTTAGTGGCATTTCAACAAGCTGATTTAACAGAAAAAGGTCGCAAACTGTTACACAAAATGGAGACGAATCCTCCGACCTCGCTCCACCAGGAAGGATCGGCAGTTCCTATCGCTTCAAAGGATATGCCGTTTTTGGAAAAAGTGATGGTAAACGGTAACATGGAGGATATTTTTGATGCCCGCGACATTACCGAAGTAGTGTACCGGGTCATGCGCGACGTGATGACAAAAGACGCCATCGAGCACGTGGAATCTGAATTGCACAAAGAAGTTTTGCCTACGGATGACAAAACCCTGCAACAAGAAATAGCAGACCTCTGGAAAGATACAAATCCGCTGGTGGGATTGCTGAGCCGGATACGTCAGCCTTTGACCGGCCCGCCTGCACCTGCGGGGATCGATGGCAATTTGTTTGCACGCAGGGTGGAACTAGAAGGCGCACTTCCTTCGGGTGTAAAACCGGAAACTGCGATCGCCGCTGTATTTTCGGCAACGAAGGATGAGCTGTCCGAGGAGCGAATTCAGGAAATAGCTGGCTTTTTGCCGGACAGAATTCGGGGAATTTGGGAGTCGGCTTAAAAAGACCTTTTAAGGTATAAATACTTACCAGCCGGGTTGAGCAACCAGTATTCTCCCTCCAGAGGGCAGAATACTGGTTGGTCAACCCGGTTTCTCTATACCTTTTATCTTGTAGCTCTGCAATTGCTTTGTAGTGAGGACGAAAGTCCGATCGCACTCGATCGGACTTTCGTCCTCACTAATTTTCTGATTGCTCTTTCCTTGCCTTGTAAGTGCTGTGAAAAACCCGGTTTATCACTGAAATTTGTCTAAAAAGTGGAAATATCCCCAGAAACAGAGTTTCGCGCTCTTGGGTTGGGTCAAGCCCCTAGACGGAACGAAAGTATTGTAATGTATAATACAGGGCAAGTTAAGACTGTGGCTCGCAAAAATGCTGTCAACAGCCCGGGAGATCAAAAGGCATGACCCGCACCAAAGTTACACAAATGTCACGATCGACTTTAGAACAAGAGATTTTACTCAATCGAATTACCAATCGCATCCGCAACTCTTTAGAACTCCAAGAGATTTTGACGACAACTGCCCGAGAAATCCGCAGCTTTTTAGAGAGCGATCGAGTAAAAGTTTATCGCTTTGAGACCGACGGTAGCGGTGAGGTAATTGCTGAGTCCATCAACGGCGACAAGTTGCCCTCGATGCTGGGTTTGCGCTTTCCAGCAGGCGACATTCCCCAGAGTGCTCGGGAAATGTTTCTCAAAGCGCGGCAGCGAGTGATTGTAGATGTGGAATTGCAGCATCAAACAATTAATCGGTTAGATTGTCCCGAAACCGGCAAAACTTTAGCAGTTGAAGATATTAGCTATCGTCCTGTAGACCCCTGTCACGCTGAATATCTGAAGGCTATGGGGGCACGTTCTTCTCTGACGGTGCCGATTTTGCATCAAAATCACCTTTGGGGACTGTTGGTGTCTCATCACAGCCAACCGAAACGGTTTAGCGATCGAGAATTGAAAATGGTGCAGTTGCTTGTGGATCAACTTTCAATTGCGATCGCCCAATCTTTTCTGCTGAGTCAAGCTAGACAGCAAGCGCGCGACGAAGCCGTTATCAACCAAATTACCAGTTTGCTGCATTCTCCTCTGGAACTAAACGAAATTCGGAAAGCAGTTCTCGAACAAACTGTCAAGCATTTGCGTGGTTCAGGAGGGCGACTCTACCTTGCAGCCGAGTTTGGCGATCGGCCCGCTTTGCTTTATACCTGTGGCCAGCAGCCCACGGACATCGACCTTGAACTCAGCCCGTTTTGGCAGCAGATTATGTGGAGGGCAAACCAAGACGATCGAGCACAAACTGCTAATCATAAAAGCCAATTAGGTATTTTTGAAAATCTCTATTCCCAGCATTACAGTTCAATTGACAGCAATATTTCTAGTTTTCTCGTACCGCACTTGTACGCCATTTCCGATATTTCTAAAGAACCTCAACTTAAATCTGTATCTGCCAATTTAGTCGCAGCTTCCATTCGTTCATTTTTGGCAGTACCGCTGCAATATCGTCAACAGTGCATCGGCTGTCTCACAGTTTTTCGCAGCCCTATAGAAACAGAAATTTTGTGGGCGGGCCGTTGCATTTCGGACGCCCGGAACGATCGTCCCCGACAGTCCTTTGCAGCTTGGAAAGAAATCAAAACAGGCGAAGCTCAAAAGTGGACCAGCGAGGAACAGAAGCTAGCACAATCTTTAGGAACTCACCTTTACATGGCTGCAATGCAGAGGCGCGTCGAGGCGATGATCCGACATCAAGCTTCTCACGATCCATTAACGGGTTTACCTAATAGATTACTGTTTAATGAAAGGCTGTCTTTAGCTTTAGCTAGCGCTCACCAAAATGGAGAAATGCTGGCAGTAATCTTTCTAGATTTAGATAGATTTAAAAATGTTAACGATACTCTCGGTCATCCCGTGGGCGATTTGTTGCTGCAAAGTGTATCTCGGCGTTTGACTAACTGTTTGCGCGTCGGGGATTCGATGGCTCGTTGGGGCGGAGATGAATTTACTGTGCTGCTATACAATATCAACACCCCGGAGGAAGCAACTAAGATTTGCCAGTTAATTATCCAGAGTTTAAGCAGTCCTTTTGATTTTGAGGGTCTGGAACTTTATATTAAGGCTAGCTTGGGAATTGCTTTGGCTCCTTACGACGGAGAAGATGCAGAAACTTTGCTGAAAAATGCTGATGCTGCGATGTACAAAGCTAAACAGAAAGGTCGCAATAATTATCAGTTTTACACGCAGGCGATCGGCAGTAAAGTCTCCGAGGATCTTAACTTAGAAAATCATCTTTACAAAGCTCTAAAAAAATCTGAGTTTGTCCTGTACTATCAACCGCAAATAAATTTAAATACTGGCAAAATAGTGGGCATGGAAGCTCTGATTCGCTGGCAGCATCCCGAACGCGGTTTGATTTCTCCCGATCGATTTATTCCCTTAGCTGAGGAAACAGGATTAATCTGCCAAATTGACGAATGGGTGATGCGGACTGCTTGCTTGCAAAATCGAGCGTGGCAGTTACTGGGATTGCCGCCGATGCGGATAGCAGTGAATTTATCAGCCCGCCAGTTTCTGCAACCTCACACTGTACAAAGCATCGCTGAAATTTTATCAGAAACCAAGTTAAATCCCGAATATTTAGAAATAGAAATTACCGAGAGCATTGCCATGACAGATGTGAGCTTTACGGTGTCGGTATTGCAGCAGTTGCAGGACATGGGAATTCACATTTCTCTGGACGATTTTGGCACTGGTTATTCTTCGCTGTGGTCTCTGAAAAACTTTCCCCTCAATAATTTAAAAATAGACAAATCTTTCGTGGCCGATTTGGTGACCGGCAGCAGCGGTGCTACTATTGTGAAACTGGCGATCGCCTTGGGACAGGGCCTGAATTTACAGGTGATTGCTGAGGGAGTGGAAACAGCAGAACAGTTGGCGTTTTTGCACTCCCATAAGTGCGATATGGGTCAGGGTTACTTCTTTAGCAAACCAATACCGGCGGCGGCTATAACCCAATTGTGCCTAGAAAATCAATCTGGGAAATAATATCGATTCCGGTGCAACCGGAATCGATATGACAGCTTACTGCCAAACAAACACTTTGGCTTCGTATTCCGGCAAGTCAATCATAATATTGTCATCGCCAGATTCAATATCATAATTCCCCGTCCATTCGTGCCAAGTTCCGTTTGCCGGGAAGTGGGGAACGCTGTAACCTGCGAGATAATTTTCCGACATATTTGCCACTACTACAACTCTCGAACCTTCATCGTTCCAGCGAGTGTAAGCAAAAACTTTCGAGTCGGGGTCTTCGTGGAAAAATTCGATGTTTTCTGTGTAAAGTGCTTGGTTATTTTTACGCAGGTGAATCAAGCCTTTGTAGTATTCCCACAAACCTTTATTCAGGTCATTTCCTAGCAGCGTCCAGTCAATTTTAGCTTGCTCAATTGTTTTGCCTTTATATTCGCCAAATTCTTCGCCCATCCAAATCAGGGGCACGCCAACTGCTGTCATTAACAGCACGGTTCCCAACTTCGCCCGCTTGAAGGCGGCTTCATCCAAAATTCCCCGATCGCCCAATTCGGCAAAAATGCGATCGTGATCGTGATTACTCAAATAATTAACTACATTCGTAGCACCCAAGAAACCTTGCCGCTTGCAGTCGATTACCTCTTTGAGACGTTCTAAATCAAAATTGTCGCCGCAGAGTTGTGGAATTATCGAGTGATAGAAACTGTCGTGCCAGCAGCCGTCCATCGGCCCGTCTAGATTGGTGATGCTGGGATTTTCGGGAATGTATTCGGCAACGGTATAAAACGGTTTGGGGCCGGCGGCATTTTTGGCTTCTTGAACTACCCAGTGCATGAAATCGTAGTTAGCAATTTGTCGCGCCGCGTCGAAACGAATGCCGTCGAGATGATATTCTTGAATCCAGAAGCGGACTGTATCGCCAGCAAATTGGCGCGCCGGGAAAGTTCCTAAGTTTTCGTCATAGAATTCGTAGTTAAATTCCGGGCCCCAATTGTTGTCAGGATCGCGGGGTTCGTGGTGGTACCAATAATCGTGATCGATTTGAGTGAGGGGGCTCGATGCTTCCGAGTGGTTGTAAATCCCGTCCATGATGATGCGAATACCGCGCCCGTGACACTCGTCTATCAGGTTTTTGAGTTCTTCTGTGGTTCCGTAGCTGGACTCGGCAGCGAAGAAGTAGCGGGGGTTGTAGCCCCAACTGTAGTCGCCTGGGTATTCTTTGAGGGGCATGAGTTCGATCGCGTTGATGCCGAGTTCGACTAGGTAATCGAGTTTTTCGACGACGTGCTTGTACTGGCCGCGGGCGAAGGGATCATCTTCGCCACCGGAAAAGTCGGCAATGTGCATTTCGTAAATCACTAATTCCCGATCGGCCGGTAGCGGTTTATCGTCGTGTTTCCAGACGTAGGTATCGACAATGCGATCGCCATCTTTGATCCGAACAATGCCGTTTTGACTTGGATCGTCGATATCAGTGGCGTAGGGATCGACCACATCTACCCACTGATCTGCTTCCAGAAACCAGCTTTTCGACTGAACGCGAAATTTGTATTGATAAACGCCATCCTCCAACTCAACTCGCGTGCGGAAATAACCCTCTTCGTCCTTTTCCATCGGGATTTCTTCCCAATTAGAAAAAGAGCCAATCACGGCAGCTCCTTTGTTGTAGGGAGCAAATAACTTGAATTCAATTGGGGCGGCCATAATACCTCTTTCTAAAATATTTCAGTAGCAGTTGATACTTTTAATTTCGCAAATTTAAGCGAACTCAGCATCACTCTGCGGATATAATTTCTTTAAGGCTTAACTATTCCTAAAAGTATCGTAATCTCGCCTCTGCCTGCGCCTTTTATGAAGTGATATCGCGCAATATTGGCAGTGCGAGCGAAATTTATCTAACTGGGGATAGCTCAACAATAAGTATTAGTAATAGGCTAGTTTTTTAGCATCTATCTTAAGATAGATTTACTTCTTAAAATATTTTACAAAATATCTGTACTGGGATAGATGCGGCTTTAAAGTTTACCCTTTTTTTAACAATAAACAATTGCTCGGCTGGTGCACACTGCCTACCCTAATTTTTGGGTAACAATTAGTCAGTCGGTGTGCACTGCACACCCTTAATCAGTGACCGTAAGGTGCGCCCAGCGCACCCTACTTTTAACTTGATTTTGCCTGACGATAAGGCTTCATCCAACCAAGCCAGAACGCAGGGCGAGAACGGCTGCCTGAGTTCGGTCATCAGCGCACAACTTGTTCAAAATATTGCGGACGTGAGTCTTGACTGTACCGACAGTAATGTACAGCTTTTCGGCGATTGCAGCATTGCTGTAACCCTGCACGATCAATTCCAAAACCTCTAATTCCCGTTCGGTTAAAGGGTAAGTCTCAATGATGTGACTAAACTCGGGTTCGGCAGCCTTAATTGTGACTCTTTTGCCCTCAGCCTTCGGTTCTTCCGGCGCGGGTTCCTGAGTGCGAGCTTGTTTCAGGACGATACGGGCGATCGCCGGATCGATCCAAGAGTTACCTTCGTGAGTTACTTTTACTACATCTAATAACTGATCGAAGCTAATATCTTTCATGCAGTAAGAATCAGCTCCGGCGGCAAAAGCTGCCAGAACTTCTTCTTCATTGTCCTGAAAAGTCAGAATCAAAATTTTTGTATCTGGATCGGACTCCGCTACGGATTTTTTGAACTTTTGTGTAAGTTCAATGCCGTCAAAATCCGGCAAGCCAATGTCTACAATTGCCACGTCAGGTTTTGAAGACTGAAGCAGTTTCAAGCCCTCTGTAGCGTTAGCTGCATCGCCAACAACTTCTATCGTGTCACGCTGTTGTAAAGCTGTGCGGATGCCGACTCTTGTCAGGTCATGGTCTTCTACCAAAGCAACGCGAATTTTACTCATCTTTCTTCCAATAGTCCGCTAAATTTTTAAAATATCGTCAACTGACTCAGCTAAACTGAGTAAATTTGAGAATGTGTCCTGATTTAGGGTTTTACAGGTCGCACATCATTTTAAAGCATACTCATGCAGCCGCCAAGAATGCAAGTTAATTTTTAAGTTATTTTGCCGCGATGCCTGCACGAGCCTTCCTCGGGACAGGTAAGCTCTCAATGTTTCAATAGTTTAACTGAATTATCTCATTGTCCGCCCGTTGATAGAGGTAAAGATACCACTACCCCGATAGATTTAAAGTATAAAAAATTTTGATGCACTTGGGCCCTCAAAATCAATAAAGCTAGCAGCACGAGTCTTTAATCGGTGTTAGGGCTCTAGTCCAACGCTTATTTATATAACCTGTTATGACTCAGTATCACGGCAATAAGTCTTTTCAGTCGGAGTTTTCCGACTCTGAAATCTTACACAAAGTATCTGAAATAACATCCCCCCAACCGCAGGTTGGCGATGGCGAAACTCAGGACGATCGCCTGTGGTCGGCAATTCCTCACATAGTTTGGGAAACAAAGGCCGACGGCTGGGCGACTTATTTCTGTCAGCGCTGGGAGGAGTACACCGGCGTACCAGCCGCAGCAGCTTTGGGTTTCGGCTATCTGGCGCAGGTCCACCCAGAAGACCGCCCTCGTCTATTGGCGAGATCGCACACTTCTAAGTTCGCGCAGCCAAGTTACGAAATTATATTTCGTCTGCGGACGCGAGAGGGCATTTACCGCTGGAATGTGGCGAGAGCAAGGCCCGCTAATCTAGACAGTCAGGAAGTTATGGAGTGGGTGGGAACCTACACCGAAATCGACGCCATCCAAAAAACTCCAGCCGAACCCCAAGCAGAACCAGAATTTTTGCCCCATCAAGTGCCCTCGGAAGACGATTTCACAGCAAAAAATTTGTGTGAAGCCCGGACGGTAAGGGAGGGGGAACACGAGTTGCACGCGATCGATCGATTTACAAATCTGTTGAGCCAGCGCGCGGGTAGCTTGTGCCAGTTGTTGCAAGGCATTGCGGATGCGACTGTAGAGGCGATCACAGGAGCGGAATTTTGCCTAGTTGCTCTGCTGGAGTGCGATTGCAGCGGCCTCAAAGTCAGCGCTGTCGGGGGCACGGACAACTTTGCTGAGGGTCAAACCCCGCACGTGCAAAACAAGCTGCTGTGGAAAGCATTTGCGACGGGAGAGTCTGTACTGTGGCGCTCGGAGTGCCACAAAGGCTTGCTGCCTGCGGCGGCTTGTGCAGCGGCGATCGAGTCGGCGCCAAGCGGGCGTTTGGGTGTGTTGGCCATAGGCAACGGCAAAGACAGCAGGGCGATTGACGGGCATACTCAGCAACTGCTGGCGGTGATGGGAAAACAAGCTGCGATCGCAATTAATAACGCACTGGCGATCGAAAAACTAAAAAAGCAGGAAGAGCTTTTAGACTTGCAAAACGAGCTGCTAATTCGTCAGCAGGAAGAACTGGAAAATCAGGGGCGACGCCTTCAACAGCAAAAATTGCAACTGCTAGAAGCAGCCAAGTTAAAATCGCAATTTTTGGGCATCATGTCCCACGAATTGCGAACTCCCATGAATTCGATTATCGGCTTTTCCCAATTGCTGCTGCGCCAGCACAAACAACTGCTGAGTGCCCAGCAAACAGAGATGGTGGGGCGCATTTTACATAACGGCAAAAATCTGCTACTGCTGATTAACGATATTCTCGACCTCTCCAAAATCGAGAGTGGCCGCACAGAATTAAAAATTGAAAAATTTCATTTAGCCCATTTAGTAATGGATGTCGCCTTGGAATTCGGACATCAAGCCACCGATAAGAACGTGGCAATGTCCGTCAGCGTGTGCTTGGAGGATCAGTTTATAGTTAACGACAAGTTGCGCCTGCGGCAAATTTTGGTCAATCTCGTTTCCAACGCGGTTAAATTCACACATGAGGGCAGCATTTACATTGAGGTGCGGGAATTAAATTGCGATCGGCTAATTATCACCGTTCGGGATACAGGAATCGGCATCTGTGAAAAGGATCTTCCCCACATTTTCGACAAGTTCCACCAAGGCGACCAAACCACAACTCGCCAATATCCCGGCACCGGTTTAGGACTAGCTATTTGTGCTTCTTTAGTCAAGATGATCAAGGGTACAATTACTGCCGAAAGTCAACCCAAAAAAGGTTCGACATTTCGGATGGAATTCCCGCGAAAAATTTATCCTAAAAAACTTATTGGCTGAGTGAAAACCTTTTTATATTTATCAGAATGGCCGATGTTAACTGATCCTACAAAAAGTTTCGTCCCTCTCTAAGACACGAAAGAATAAATAGGACTAAGAGCAAAAAAAGTTTTACCTACTAATTATAGCGGTAGGGTGCGCCTCGGCGCACCCTACATATAGAGGTTTTGGGTAATTCCTTTATTCTTGAGTCCCTCTCTGCTAGGAGGAGAGTTTGTGTAGGATAGGTTGCAACAGCAGACTTTTATGTCTTAAAGACTAGAAGTTTTCCCTACTTCCGCCTGAGTAGCAATTGGTTTAACATCGGTGTAGCCCATATTATTAGCTACGTCGCGCAGCACCGAAATTTGTTGTTCAAACTCAAGACCTTCAAATTGACCCAACACGCCATTGACAGCCTCAGTTGCCTCATATCCTTCGGGGATATCGACAATTGTTTCCCCCATACCAATAGCCCAAGCATACCAAACCACCAACTGATTGTTAGCAGTTAAAGCTCCGTAAGCGTGAGAATACGGCGTGTCGTCGCGGTTGACAATACCGCGCATTATATTCAGTTGTTGATCATGGGAAAGCTTGTAAAAATCATCGAGAAGCATGGGAGCTAATTGTGGGTCGGCGGCGGCGGGAGCGGCTGGTGTAACTGAATCTCCCATTTTTTCATAAACAAAGTAGAGCAGCGCCAGTTTTTCATCTGTACCCAACCCGTTGATTGTCTGAACGATGTTTTTAGTGTCGTTGGAGAGAGAGTGAGGATTGGTGGCGGCGGGTGAGTTCATAAATAAAATTCCTTAAAAAATGTTTCCAGAATATATAAGTATCAAGATTTCTAAGTGCAAGTCACCATCCCCTAGAGGTAATACGATTTGAGATTTGAGATTTGAGATTTGAGATTAAACAATGGGGAATGGGTGAGTATGTATGGGTTTGGAGCTTGCCTAAAGTTGCATTCTTTTCGGAAAGTGGTGTAATGTTAACACACCACCCTAGGATAAATCATCCTTAAGATAGAAGCCAACGATACATCTGCGGGTAGATGAAAAAGCCGGGGAGTAAAGTAATAATTGATACAGTGAATTGTTAAATAAAACTAGCAAGGAGTCGGCTATGTCTGAAATCAATACAGAAGTCAATAACATTGAAAACTTTGACGCTCAGCAGATCACTGAAAGCGCGGAAGCTGGAGAACAAAAGTTGCCGACCGTTGATGTATCAGCAGACTACGAAGCTTCAAAAGAATTCAGCGTTAGTGATATCGATCGCACGGGTGCCGGCGCTCAAGCTGCCGCCGCTGCAACTGCACCTAAATTTCCTATTCCCGCTCCTCAAGATAATATTGCAAAGCCGGCAGATACAAGCGGTAATCCCGCTGATTTTCGTTCGATGGCTCACGACATTACGCCTGCAGGTACACCGGGCGAAGTTACCGACGATTTGATCCAGAAAGCGATCGATCTTGGTACTCCCGGCAGTTAATTTAGAAATTCTCCATCCTCGATGCAAAAGCTCTGTATTGTAGGGTGCTTAAGCCGCGCCTTACCCCTATAATTCGCGCGTCAAACCACTTTTTGCATAAGCCCTGAATTGTCAAGTGAGTGCACGATAAGCTGCAATACAGTAGGGACACAACAATGTTGTGTCCTTAAATCTTTAATTTTTAGTGTCCCTAATCGCTTAATTTTAAGTCGATCGCCCGACTGATTTTGCCAACAGTGCGATCGCTCAAAACTTCAATTACCAAATCCACTCGATCGCCCTCCTCCACCATCGACTTAATAAATAACTCGGGATGCAGCGCTTTCCAGAAATATTCGACAAACCGATTAATTTCGGCTTCTGACATTCCCGACTTCCCCGCCGCCATCATTTCCCGTTCCGCCTGATTGCGCCACACTTGAGAAATGCGATAATCTTGGGGATACAAAACCATCAACCGATCTAATCGGTTCCACAGCGGCAGATAGTCGTGCAGCTTCGCATTCATATCACGCGCAAACTGACAGTCGCCCTCTGTGGAAATCGGAAACGGTGTCCCCGCCAAAAACTCGCTTAATTTGGCATCAACTACCGGATTCACACCGACAAACCAACCTTCAAAAAGTACAATATCCGCACCGGAAATAATTTCGGGTTGACTTCTATCTCCCGCACCTCCGTAGGCAGATTTGTCAAACCGGGGAATTTCTACTATATTTTTAATTATATCCGGTTTTAGGGCATCAGATTTGGGATTGTCAACTGCTGCTAAATTGCGAGTTTGAGAACCGCGCAACTTGTCTAAAACTGCGATTCCCAAGTCAATATCATGAGTGCCGGGGGGGCCGCGCCAAATTAAACGCGGGTCAGCTTTTTGGAGTTGTTGGCGATCGGCATAAGTCTTATAAATATCGTCTAAAGAAAGGCTGACAGTAGAATATCCCAATTTTCCCAGAATCAGCCTCAAAACTTGGCATAAAGTAGTTTTTCCCGTTCCTTGCCCTCCTAAAATTCCTTGAATTAAAGGACGCTTTAAACTTTGTTGGGCAGTCGATAATTGCATTGCCAGCGGCAGCCAAAGATTCCACAAAGTTTCGAGGAAAATAGTTGACTTTAGGGGGAAAGTATGCAGTTCGTCAAGAATAGAAAAGAATAAATCGGTTTTGCAGCGGACAACATCGGCTACATTGTCGGAAGTAATGCCAAAAGCGCGCGTTAGCGAAGCCCTCGAAGAGGATCGCAAATCATCCGCCAGTTCCCACAAAGCCAGGTGATAGAAGTCGGGAGCTTTTGGGCGATCGCCGGCTTGCCACCGATGTAAAATTTCAACAGGGGTTACAGTCGATCGATCCATATCCTACAAACTCTCTATGCGGGGGCGGGTTTTGTACAAATACTATCGACAACTGACAAATATTTCATCCTAAACCTGCGCCGATTCAAAAAGTTTTTAAGAGCCTAGTTTGAAAGCCTCCACAAATAAATTGTAAGTCACGCCAATTTTCAGAGCATTGAGCATCTCCACCCAAAAAGAACGGGCTACAGGCCGCGGGCCGCCGTAAACGAGCCAGCTAACGAACTCCGTCAACAACACCAACAGCCCGGCCGCGATAATATCCCAATCCGCAGATTGTCCGGCGATCGTCGAAATAGCTGTCCCCAAAAAAGTGCCGAACAGCAGGCTAATTATCAGGAGGGAAATCCGCCGCCAAGGATTGCTCAGCCAGCCTCCAAAGCGATCGCCCAGAACATCAATTAATCTGTTAATTCGGGTATTCTGCATAAAAGTTATACAATTTGAGATTCGAGATTTGAGATTTGAGATGGGGAATTACTGATTACTATTGGGGTTTGGAGTACGCGCCTATAGTGGCACTCTTTTTTTCAACTGGTATGAAAAGCTATACCGATGAGTAAACAAAGGCCCCTCCCGACCAACTCCAAATCCTTACCGGGGTCAGTATGTCGCCATCTAAAATCTCAAATTTAACATCTAAGATGGTATTGAGCGATCGGCGACTTATAGCCGAGAACGGTCAATAAATTTAAGTGTAACTGTATCTTGTGGCACAGCAGCCCCTGGTTTTACATTAAAAATAGTTAAGACTCATTGCGGGTGCAGTCTATCCTTTAAGCCTAAAATTTATGAATCTTAAAATTTACCAGATTGTAATTGGAGTGTCGATCGTCCTAATTACAGGAATGTTTCTAGGACGTTTTGAAATCACTATCTCCAACGGTTCAAATCAGTCGAGCGATTGGCCCTCACAAGCCACCGCACTCCCCCCCATACCCCCCGTTTCCCCAGTCGCGACAGCTTCTACAGAAACCGCCAGCGATCCCAAACCCGACTCCACACCAACCCCCCCAGATGCAGAGGAGGAATTGCTTTCCTCAATCCCTGTAGATGCTAAAGCCGCCGGCAGTCTGCGCGTCAGCAACCGCAGCGAACACCCAGTGCGAGTGGCCCTCCTGTCGAAACGGCAAGCCGAGAAATCCTACGGCAAACCCGCGCACTGGGATTTTGCCCCCGGAGAAGGTGGCGACAAGGGACTGATGCTATCGCTGCCGGAGGGCAAGTTACAAGTCAAACGGGGAGACATTTTAGTGGTTTTTGCTCAGGATGGTTCTCGCCACTACTGGGGGCCTTACGTCGCCGGGGAGACACCCTCGCCCGCTTGGAACAGCACAGCCGGAGAATGGCAATTAATTTTGCAGCCGTGAACACTTAGCTGCAGGTGCCGAGATTTTGGTCGAGAAAGCCGGTTGATCCGGTCTTGTTGAGAATGGTGTGGCGATGTGAGGTTAAACTCACATCGCCGCACCATTCTCGCTTAACAGGCTTTTCGGCCTGTTCCACAAAGAGTGAATTTTATTGTGGGGAGTAGGGGTTGGGCAGGAGAGCCCGCCCATGAAAGCCTTGTGGAGAATGGTGCAACATCTCAGTTGAACTGATATCTTGCACCATTCTCGCTTAACAGGCTTTTCGGCCTGTTCCACAAGAAAATTTATATTTTGTGGAACAGGCCGAAAAGCCTGTTCATAAAAGCCTTGTTGAGAATGGTGTAACATCTGAGTTTAACCAGATTCGATCGACTTGGGAGTTTCGAGAATGCGAATCTTTCGGTAGACTCTCTATGCGAGCTAAAATTTTAAATCTAAAATCGCAGGAAGTTTGCGTGAAGGAAGTTATTAAAAATTTGTCAGAGTTTAGGAAGCGCCCGTTAGCGTTAGCGAAGCGATCCGAAGGAAAGCCTTCCCCTACGGGGGCTACGCCAACGAAGAGGATCGCACCTTTGCTGCTATCGATTTTATGGCTGTGCGCGATCGCCTGGGTAGGTTTCTTGTGGAATCTCGGCAACATCGGTTTAGTTGACGAAACCGAACCGTTGTTTGCCGAAGCCGCCCGTCAAATGACGGTGACAGGGGATTGGATCACTCCTTATTTCAACGGCGAAACGAGGTTTGATAAGCCGCCGTTGATTTACTGGCTGATGGCGGTGGCTTACCGCACTCTGGGCGTTAACGAATGGGCCGTGCGTCTTCCCTCGGCCTTGTGCGCGATCGGTCTGACTTGCCTTGGATTTTATACCCTATCGAAATCGAAGGAAGAAGGAAGTTCGGCAGCGGATTCTGTAACGGATTTAACGGATGTCAGGAATAAGGAAGAAGAAACAGAGAATAACCACTCAAAACTCAAAACTGGCCGTCTCCCTCTCTTTCTTTCTACTCCCTGGATTGGTGCTGCCCTAATAGCTTTAAATCCCCAAACTATTGCCTGGGGACGGACTGGCGTTTCAGATATGCTATTAGTTAGTTGTATGTGTTCGGCACTATTCGCATTTTTTCTCGGTTACACTCTAGAAGAACAGAGAGAACAAGCAGAATTTTCCACTGTTTCCGCTTCCCGATTTCCTAATAAGTGGTATCTGACTTTTTACGTACTAATTGCCTTAGCAATTCTGGCTAAGGGGCCTGTGGGAATTGTCTTGCCAGCGCTGGTTGTTGGCTGCTTCGGGCTTTATTTGGGAAATTTTCGGCAACTTTGGCGCGAAATGCGTCCGGTGTCGGGAATCTTGATTATTCTGGCGATCGCCTTGCCTTGGTACATTTTGGTTATTTTAGCCAACGGTCAAACTTATATTGACAGCTTTTTTGGCTATCACAATTTCCAGCGTTTTACTGGAGTAGTCAACAAGCACTCGGCGCCTTGGTATTTTTACTTTTTTGTAGTGCTAGTTGGTTTTGCACCTTGGTCGATTTATTTGCCGGTGGCGATCGCCCGTACCCGTTTTTGGCAGCGCAGTTACTGGCGTCGTCAACCGCGATCGGCTCAGTTGAGTTTATTTGCCATCTTTTGGTTCGGGTGCATCTTTGGCTTTTTCACGATCGCCGTGACAAAATTGCCCAGTTATGTATTGCCTTTAATCCCCGCCGCTGCGATTTTGGTAACGCTGCTGTGGAGCGATATTATTGCAGGCAACGAACCAGAAAATAGGCGGGCAAAGTTAGAAAAAAAACCTAATTCTTTACCGCGAGGGCTGTTAGTTACATACATTTTCAATGTCATATTTTTACTGATTATAGCCGGAGCAACTTTCTACTGCTACAACTGGCTCGGAGACGACCCGGCTATGCCCAATTTTCCCCAAGCAATTCAGCAGTCGGGATTGCTGATTGTAGGCGGTACGATTTGGATAATTACAGCGGTGGCGATCGGACTTTTACTTTGGCAGCGGCAACAGCGCTGGATTTTGGTTGCTAACTTCATCGGGTTAGTAGCATTTATCATCTTTGGTCTTACTCCCGCCTACAAATTGGTCGATATCAACCGCCAGTTACCTCTGAGACAGTTAGCGCAGGTTGCGGTTCAACAAAAACTGCCGGGGGAAGAGTTTATTATGGTTGGTTTCTGGAAACCCAGTCTGGTTTTTTATACCCAAGAGCCGGTGACTTACTACCGAGCTGTCAGAAGGGCGATCGACTACATTAAGGAATCTAAAAACCCAACTTCTCCCTCTATTTTGTTGCTGGGATATCCAGAGAAATTTGTGGAATTAGGAGTGCAGCCAAATCAATATCAATTGTTGGACAGTCGGGGGGCTTACCAACTCGCCAGGGTTCCGAGAACAGCGTTTCGATAGTGCCTACAGTGTGATTTCATACTTGGTTAAACAAGCTCGAAAAATGATGAAAACTAAGAATCTTCAACTACTTGCCGTCGAAAGGATTCACATAGAAGCTTTCTTACGCAATAAAAGCGAGCTTGCAGCAATTTTAAATGTCATAGTACCTAATAGCTGGCCTCATTTCCCGGAAGCATTTTCCCTCCCTGCTGACGAATCTTGCGAATCCAATCCGCCTCCAACTGACTGGCGCAACTACTTCTTTATTCATCCAAAAAATGAAGTGCTTGTCGGCAATGGAGGTTTCAAAGGCTCACCTGATGAGTCGGGAACTATAGAGATAGGTTATGAAATTGCTTCCGAATATTGGAATCGTGGATTTGCAACTGAGGTGGCACAAGAAATGATCGATTATGCTTTTGCTCACGAGGAGGTGAAAGCAGTCATCGCCCACACTTTAGCTGAAAAAAATGTCTCGAATAGGGTGTTGCAAAAAGTTGGAATGAAGTTCATTGCAGAGGTGGACGATCCTGAAGAAGGCAAGATATGGCGATGGCAAATAAGCAGGGATGAATATCATCCGACTTGAACTGTAACGCCGTTTGGCTGTTTAAGTCACTGGTTGCGGCGGTAATTTGAAGGTCCTCGGTTGGAGCATTAAATCTGCCAGATTGAATAAAAGCTATAATCTAGTCACTACCTAAACCCCGAAGCTCGGAGCCTACAATGGTTTCAATTCTCAACAAACCCTCCTCGTTAATCCATGAGATTTGCATTGAAAAAGTCGATCGGTGGAAGTTGTTCAAATTTAGTGAATCGCTCCAACAGCGCATGGAACAATTGTTAGAGAAGAAAAAGGCAGATCAACTAATGGCAGAAGAGATAGCGGAACTCGACGCCATTGGGGAATTAGATCGTATCTTTACCCATATCAATGCAATGATGGCGGCTCAAGATGTCAATCAGTGATCCGACGAGACAGGCGGTTCGAGAAAGAGCGAGCTATTTATGTGAATACTGTCATTCCCCAGAACGTCTGAGCGCGAATCGCTTTACCATCGATCATGTTATTCCACGGTCTCTAGAAGGTTCCGATGACATTAGCAACCTGGCCTTAGCCTGTCGTCGTTGCAATGAGCGACGCTACAATTTTGTAGCGGGATTTGATTCAGACACCCAAGAGATCGTTCCTCTTTTCAATCCTCGCCGTCAAAAATGGGCTGAGCATTTTGTATGGATAGACGGTGGGGTAGTGATTCAGGGTGTTACGCCAACAGGACGAGCCACTTGCACCCGTCTCGATCTGAACGATATGCGCTATCCAGAGGAAGATTCTATTCGAGCAACCAGGCGATTTTGGATACAAACTGGGTTGCATCCTTCACCTAGCGATCCGTGTCAAACTTAACGTAGTAATTTTTGTGAGACGATTAAAGCAGATGCAACAACAATGATAAAGACTATCAAACTAAAATTTGGCAAAGCACCAAATCAACCGTCAGTAGAAATAGATACTACGCCTGTAACCGTATTCGTAGGACCAAACAACTCTGGAAAGAGTAAGGTTCTTTCTGAGATATATTACCTATGTACAAACGGTCAGCTAAACTCAATGGATGTCATTTTGAGTGAAATTGAGTTTAATTCATTTACATCCGATATGGCAAAAAAAAAGGTAGAAAAAATCACTCTCAGACCTCAGTCTAATGAACCGCTAATGCCTGAGCATATTATAGTTGGCAAGGGAGCAAACAGAAATCTGATAAATGAGCAGGCACTTTTTTCGGCACTTCAAAATACAAAGAGCCAACTTCCTGTCTTTTGTAGATTCTATCTTGCATTTAATACGTTGATTCTGGATGGCAGAAATCGTATTAACCTCGTAAATCAGCAGCCTGCTGGCGATCTTCAACAACATCCTGACAGTAGCTTTCAGGTTTTATTTCGAGACGATGATAAAAGAAAAAAAGTCAGGCGAATTATTCATGAAGCCTTTGGATTACACTTTGTTGTAGATCCCACTCACTTAGGACATTTGAGGCTCCGTTTATCATCTCGTCCTCCAAGTACAGACATAGAAGAACGTGGTATTCATGATGAGGCTTTACAGTTTCATTCGAGTGCCACTCTTGTTGAACAAGCCAGTGATGGTGTAAAAGCTTTTACGGGAATAATCACAGAAATTATCGCTGGCGATCCTGCTGTTCTTTTAATTGACGAACCTGAAGCATTTTTGCATCCTTCTTTAGCATTTAATTTAGGGAAGGAAATTGCTCTTACTAGCTCCGAATCTGAGAAACGGATTTTTGTATCGACGCATAGCCCATACTTTGTCATGGGCTGCATACAATCAGGTGCGCCAGTTAATATAGTTAGATTGACTTACCGTGGAGGAATTCCTACTGCACGGGTTCTTGCCAACAAAGACATTTTGCCGCTGATGAGAAATCCTCTATTACGCTCAACAAACGTGATTAGCGGATTATTTTACGAATTTGTTGTAGTTACAGAGTCCGATGCCGATCGTGCTTTTTATCAAGAAATTAATGAACGTCTACTGCGGTATCAGCCAGAACTTGGGATTGCCAACTGCTTATTTATCAATGCTCAAAACAAGCAAACAGTTAAGACAATAATTAAACCATTACGGGAACTGGGCATCCCAGCCGTTGGTGTCGTCGATATCGACATTCTGAAAGATGGGGGACAAGTTTGGACGGGTTTCTTAGAAAGTAGTTTTGTCCCCGAATTAGAGCATCAGTCCTTGGCTAACTTGCGTAACGCTATTAAACAAAAATTTGATGGGAAAAATATGAAGCGTGATGGCGGTGTAGAGATCCTCTCTGACGGCGATAAGGAAGCAGCCAATAATCTATTTGATAAACTTGCTGAGTATGGAATTTTTGCTGTCAGGGGAGGAGAGTTAGAATCTTGGCTTCCTAATCTTGGTGCAACTGGACATGGGCCAGGTTGGTTGATTGCTGTTTTTGAAAAAATGGGAGAAGATCCAGAATCACTCGATTATCTTAAGCCATCAAACGATGACGTATGGTTATTTATTGGCGAAATCAAGAAATGGTTTACCAATCCGACCAGAAAAGGTATACCTTTGTAATCCTGTGGAAGATTATGATCCCAATCAATGAAGCCCAGAAGCAGTTGCAGCAGTCGATCGCTCCCATGAGTCAGTCACATCAACAGATCGCGATCGCAGGACAGACTAGCAATACAGTATTATTATCTGAATCTGACTCCGCATCTGTTGAGGAAACACTGTATCTTCTATCAGTGCCGGGGATGCGGGAATCGATTCGGGAAGGAATGGCAACGCCGATCGCACTTCTCGATCGCCCTTTAGACTGGTAACTTAGCCCACCATACGTGCCATAATCAGCCATATTATCTGGTACGCGATCGCCTGAACCTATGGATGCGCTAATCGGCAAAACTTTACAGGGTGGAAAGTACACCCTCGAACAAGAATTGGGCCGCGGCGGCTTTGGAATAACTTTCAGGGCAAATCACCGCTATTTAGGACAGCCTGTAGTCATTAAAACCCTCAACGAATCTCTGCGGCAGCAACCCAATTTTGCTGAGTTCGATCGCAAGTTTCAAGACGAAGCGAGGCGGTTGGCTTCCTGCGTTCATCCCAATATTGTCCGCGTCAGCGATTTCTTTGTCGAAGACGGGCAGCCTTACATGGTGATGGACTACATCGCCGGTCAGAATTTGGCAGATGTAGTCGGTTCAAATAATCCGCTGCCAGAAAATCTTGCAATTCTCTACATCACTCAAATTGGGGCTGCATTGAAGGCGGTTCATCAAAAGGGTTTGCTGCACCGAGATATCAAACCACAAAACATTATTTTGCGCCAAGGTACTCAGGAAGTCGTGCTGATTGACTTTGGCATTGCCCGCGAGTTTACTCCTGGTGCAACCCAAAGTCACACTAATATGGTGTCCGACGGCTACGCGCCCCCAGAACAGTATTTCGCCCAAGGAAAATATACGCCCGCCACAGATGTTTACGGTATGGCGGCGACGCTTTACACTTTACTGACAGCACAGGTGCCGGTGGCTGCAATTTTGCGTACCAGTCAGCCGATGCCTTCACCCCGCGACTTGCGGCCTCAGCTAAGTGCGGCTGTCAGTTCTGCAGTGATGCGGGGGATGACGGTAGAAGCTCAAAATCGCCCTGCTACCGTGGATGAGTGGCTGTCGCTGCTGCATGGGCAGGGGGGTGCAGCGTCGCCGAGCACCGGGCCGACGGTGGCGGTGATGCCGGGACACGGGCCTCAGTCGCCTGTGGGTTCCAGAACAGCGCCTGCTGTAGTGCCTTCAGGGAACAACAACCGCCAGGTTTGGTGGATTTTGGGGTTCGTGGCGATCGCACTTATTGTGGCAGGTTTAGTCGGTATTGCTAGGGTTTTCCTCAACCGGCCGTCTTCGGAACCCGCACCGGTGGCCCAGGACGATCGCACTTCGGCCCCTGCAGATCCAGACGCGCGCTCAAACCCCGCACCAATCCCCGCGCCGACACCAACGCCTTTCTCGCCGACTCCCAGAGAAACTCCGCAGGCTGCTGAAACTCCGCCGCCCGATGCTGAAAATCCAGCGCCTGCTGCTGAAACTCCAGCGCCTGCTGCTGAAACTCCAACACCCGCCCCAGCAACAACACCAGCGCCTTCTCCCGAAGCTGCCGAACCCACACCAACAGAAAAACTTGTTGACAAAGAGTTGCCGCCCGATCGATCGCCCGCACCCAGCGAACAACCGGGAACCAGTTATCAGAAGACTCCCACAATCCCTGGATTTGCCGTTGGTACGCCGGAAAGTCAGATTTTAGATGAATTGGGAGAACCGACTGACTCTCAAGCGCGGGGCTATTGGCCAAATACTCGCACCGCACTTTATGAAATATTGCCGAACCGAATTACTCTCGGCTACATTTACGATCGCGATTCGGGCCAGCTAGTACAAACAGAGGGTTCTTTTGCTCAGTCTGTGGACGCTTTGGTAGTGCGAACCGCCTTAAACGGGATGGTGGGCGGCGCTAGCCGGGAGATTTTGCAAGGCTTGGGCGACGTGCAGCAGCGCCGGAGTAATCGGTTTACGTTTAGGAAGGGTTCGCTGGAAGGGACGATCGAACGCAATGAGCGCGATCGGATTTACATCGGCGTCTGGGACGAAAATTTGCATTAAACTAGGCAGCGCTGACATTTTGCACCCTTCACCCTTGTCCATAAACCTGGGCGGGCAAGATGCCCACCCCACAGGAAAACTCAACTCTTGTGGAACAGGCATCTTGCCTGTTCAAGAAAATGGCGCAAGATGTAAATATTCTTGACTCAGCTTTGTGCCCAAATCGAAAATCCAAAATCGAAAATCCCAGATCGACTTGACGCAACACGAAATATTGTCTATGATAAAAGAACACACGAGGGGCTGTAATGGTTTCGACAGGGTGGCGAAAGCTGCTCCGTGATGCAGGTCGAGAGGGAGTCTACTCTCGTTAATATCGGCTCAAAAAAAATAGTAAATGCGAACAACATCGTTCCTTTCGCTCGTGTAAACAAAACTGTTGCTGTAGCCTAAAAACTTCTTAAGCCCAGTTTAGAGCGTCTGCCACCTCACTCCGTTAAAGGTAGCAGAACAACCCCCAACGGATGCCCTAGCTAAACGTTTCTAGTCGGCTAGCTAGGAAAGCAATCACTAGAAAATCCTCCCATTTAGGATAAAGATGGTTCCCGCCCCGAGGATCAGAGGGGATAAACCTGTGAACGATCGGAAGGTAAATACCCGCTTTGGACGGCAGTTCGATTCTGCCCAGTTCCATAAAATAAGTGACGTAAAATCAATGGTTTAAACCATTTGAAAGGCACTTTAAAGCATTAAAAGGGCGCAGAGTTAACTCTGGGCCCTTTTGTTTGGCCTATATCTGGCTTATAGCTGAGTCTAGATCCCCCTCGCATCCCAGGGCTGTTTCATTCTCAGGAAAATCATGGTTTTGTAGGGATAGCCCCCGTGCCTACCCCCCCACCGACGATCGAAGGGGCGTTTCAGGCATCGGGGCAACCACGGGGGGTTTGCCCCGGAGCGAGAATGAAACAGCCCTGCCTCGCATCCCCATAATTAATTAAAGGGAGTCGGGGGGATCGAGGTTTGAGAGACGAGAGTGCATAAATCCAGATTGATTTCTTACTCAAAATCGATCGGGCACTCAACAGTCAACAGCCAACAGTCAACAGTCAACAGTCAACAGTCAACCCTCAACCATAAGTTACCAACCCATTAGCTACGCTGCGGGCTCATATAATTAGAACTTCACCTTGTCTGTGCGTTCTTGGAGCCTGTCGGGCGATATACTATTAGGCGGTAAAGCATTAAAAATCTTTACAAAGACCCCGATTTCTAAGCCTACTCCTACAAAGGACGGGTTAAAAATTATATGCTGATCGCTCAAAAGCTGGAAAAATGAACCCAGGAATTGACTTACAAGGAAGTTTTGTAGAAGCCCTGATGAATTTGGGCTTACCAGCGGACATCGCCCAAGTGCTTTGGCTACCCCTGCCGATGTTGCTGATGATTGTCGCTGCCGTTTTTGGGGTACTCACTAGCGTCTGGCTGGAACGGAAAATTTCCGCCGCCGCTCAACAGCGGGTAGGCCCGGAATTCATCGGCCCTCTGGGAGTGCTAGCACCCGTTGCTGACGGTCTGAAGTTGGTATTCAAAGAAGACATCGTACCCGCAAAAGCTGACGCGCTACTATTTACCCTAGGCCCGGTAATTGTGGTGATTCCAGTTTTTCTCTCCTACTTAATCGTGCCGTTCGGAGAGCATATGCTGATCGCCGATATGGGGACAGCGATATTTCTGTGGATTGCCCTGTCTAGCATTCAGCCGATCGGCTTGCTGATGTCCGGCTATGCTTCCAACAACAAATACGCCCTCCTCGGCGGACTCAGAGCCGCGGCTCAATCCCTCAGCTACGAAATTCCCCTAGCTTTGGCAGTATTGGCAGTCGTGATGATGTCCAACAGCCTCAGTACGATCGACATCGTACACCAGCAAGCCGGCTACGGCATTCTCGGTTGGAATATCTGGCGGCAACCAGCAGGTTTCCTGATTTTCTGGATCGCAGCACTAGCAGAATGCGAACGGTTGCCCTTTGACCTCCCGGAAGCAGAAGAAGAATTGGTAGCAGGATATCAGACTGAGTACACAGGCATGAAATTTGCTTTGTACTACATCGCTTCCTACGTTAACCTCGTCCTTTCTTGCCTGCTAGTAGCAGTTTTGTACCTCGGCGGCTGGGAATGCCCGATTCCTGTCGGAGTGTTGACAAATGCCCTGGGATTGAGCGAGACGACTCCTTGGTTGCAGGTAATTACTGGCTTGCTCGGCATTACGATGACCATGTTGAAAGCCTACTTTTTCCTGTTTCTGGCAGTTCTGCTCCGCTGGACTCTGCCGCGAGTGCGGATCGACCAATTGCTAGATTTGGGATGGAAGTTTTTACTTCCCGTTGCTCTAGTTAATTTGCTATTGACCGCAGCTTTGAAACTTGCCTTTCCCTTTGCTTTTGGCGGTTAATTAATAATAGGTAAAGGGCAACAGCTAAACCAAAATAGCTGTTAACCAATTACCTATTATTAATTATCAATTACCAAAAACTCAAGTACAGAGAGAGAACACCATGCTAAAATTCCTCAATCAAGTAGGCGAATACGCCAAAGAGACTCTTCAAGCTGCTAAGTATATCGGTCAAGGGCTATCTGTTACTTTTGACCACATGAGACGCCGCCCGATTACGGTGCAGTATCCTTACGAGAAACTAATTCCTTCGGAGCGTTTCCGGGGTAGAATTCACTTTGAATTTGACAAGTGCATCTCCTGCGAAGTCTGCGTTCGGGTGTGTCCGATCAATTTGCCTGTAGTGGATTGGGAATTTAACAAAGAAACTAAGAAGAAGCAACTCAAGCACTACAGTATCGATTTCGGTGTTTGTATCTTCTGCGGCAACTGCGTAGAATATTGTCCGACTAATTGTTTGTCGATGACAGAAGAGTATGAGTTAGCCACCTACGAACGTCATGAATTGAATTTTGACAACGTGGCCCTCGGACGTTTGCCCTACAAGGTTACAGACGATCCGATGGTGACACCGATGCGGGAATTCGCTTATTTGCCGAAAGGTGCGATCGACCCCCATGAAGTTTCCTACACCGATCGCCGCGCCGGTCTGCGTCCCGAGGAAATTATCGAAAAGTAAGTAATTAGTCATTAGTCAGCAGTCATCAGTCATTAGTGAAATAACCAATTATTAATGACTGCTAACTAATGAGTAAAAACGAACAATAGAAAACTAATAATTGAGGATAAAAAATTGTGAATCTAGCTGAAGGGGTTCAAATTGTTTCATTTGGCATACTGTCGGTAATGATGATTGCAGGAGCACTAGGAGTAGTGCTGTTCTCAAATATCGTTTACTCAGCATTTTTGCTGTGCGGCGTATTTACCAGCATTGCCGGCTTGTACCTGTTGCTGAATGCCGACTTTGTAGCAGCAGCGCAGGTATTGATTTATGTTGGCGCTGTTAACGTCTTGATTTTGTTTGCCATTATGTTGGTGAACAAGCGCGAAGATTTCCGCACAATTCCCAACGCTTGGGTGCGTCAAGTAGCAACAGCAGTAGTTTGCGTAGGCTTGTTTGCACTGTTGGGTACGATGGTGGTGTCTACTCCTTGGGCTATTGTCGCGACGACAGGAGCACCGGCCGAAAGTTCGATCGTGACAATCGCCAAACATTTCTTTACCGACTTTTTGCTGCCTTTCGAGTTAGCATCAGTGTTTTTGTTGATGGCAATGGTAGGGGCAATTGTGTTGGCGCGCCGTGATTTTTTCCCGGATGAACTGTCAAAGAAGCTATCCGAAACACCTGCTTTGAGTTTGCCGGAAAGACCTCGCGAATTAGTTTCGGCCGGAGATGTGTCTTCGCCAGAATCTAAGTAAAAGTAGTGAGTCTAAATGATTCGTACAATTAAGGTAGGGGCAATTTCCCCGTGGTTGCCCAGATCGGAGGTAGGTACGGAGCATTACCCCTACTGTATGAATGATTTAGACACCGTATAGTAGGGTGTTCACTGCACCTATCTCTCTGTCTTGTAGTAATGTTGATTGAGAAAGACTCAAAAAATTTATGCAACTGCAACTCCAGTATTTCCTGTTATTAGCCGCCGCACTTTTCTGTATTGGTATTTACGGTTTGATTACCAGCAGAAATGCAGTGCGCGTGTTGATGTCGATCGAGTTGATGCTGAATGCTGTCAATCTCAATTTGATGGGTTTCTCCAATTATCTCGACCCCGTACAAATTAAGGGCCAAGTATTTACCGTGTTTGTAGTTACGGTAGCGGCGGCTGAAGCGGCCGTGGGTTTGGCCATTGTTTTGGCGATTTATCGCAACCGCAATACCGTAGACATGGAAGAATTTAACTTGCTCAAGTGGTAATTAATCAATAGTCATCAGTCATCAGTCATCAGTCATTAGTGACAAACTAATGCAGATTAAAGACTGATGACTAAGGACTAAGGACTAAGGACTAAGGACTAAGGACTAATGACTTCTAGTAATTTCTAGAGTAATTCTGCCACCGAAATCAGGGATGGGGGCAGCAGGTTTCGAGAGTTGTAGTTTAACTTTTTCGACTAACGGTAGTTGTAAAAGCGCTTGAGCAATAGTATCTGCTAGGCGTTCGATTAATAAAAATTTCGACTCTTTGACTAGCTTTTGAATCAGAGTAATTGCGCTGCGGTAATCAAGAGTATGTTGAATATCATCACTTTTTCCAGCTTGCGATAAATCCAGCCAGAGAGTAACATCCACTTCAAACCACTGGCCCAAAACTTGCTCTTCCGGCAGATAGCCCGTATACCCGTAGCAGCGAATTCCTGTAAGTTGAATAGAATCCATTTTGTAATAAACTAAAAGTGCGTTGCCTATACCAACTTGTATTAAACCAGATAAAGTTATCTGTCTCTTCCCTCTCTTTCCTTGCCCCCTCTTCCTCTTCCCTCTGCGCCCTCTGCGCCCTCTGCGGTTCAATCACTCTTATTCTATCTTAAATTTCACAACTCTCCTCCTTTCTCCAACTTGTCCAATAAATCCTCAGCAACTTCATACCATTTCCGCCTAATTTCAGCATCTTCTGGCTTTTCTGTCAAGCTGCGCCCTTGTAATTCTGGATATTTATTGTAATATAATTCATCAACTTTTTGATAGAATATATCTTGCTCAATGTTGAGATTTTTGCGCCGTTTACCAATCTTTTCTTGACGAATTATTTCGGATTCCTCTAAGGATGTATCGGGAGGCGGTTGGCGCGAAGAAAATTTAGGTAAATCAGGCAACTTGGGCAATGTGAAACCAGATTTGACTACACTAAAAGCTAAAATTCCTGGCACCAAAACGACAGTTAAACTCCCTAGGGTTTTCCAAGGAATTAACTTGAATGTGCTGTTGTTATTAACAATTTGAGGAGTTTGGTGAACAGGAGTATGATTGCTGGTAGCAGTTTGAGTGCTATTTTTGAACGGGCGGCCAACAAAGTTCATTGTCACCATTTGGGAAATTATACTGCCAATGTGAGAGAGTTTTGGATCTTTGAGTGCTTCGCGGACTGCTTTTGCAGATTGGTAGCGATCGCCCGGTTGTTCTGCTAACATCCGATCCAATACCGTGGATAAATTTGGGCTGACACTGACGTGCGATCGCCAATCCCAAGTTTTATTATTAATATCGTACAATTTTTGAGGCTTTTTGCCACTTAGCAAGACTAAAGCCGTGACGGCTAAAGCGTACAAATCGCTAGCAGCAGAAACTTTCCCCAGCCGCATTTGTTCGGCTGGCGAATAACCCTGTTTGCCGATCGCCGTATCCGATTGTCCGTTAAACTGAAGTACGGCATTGGCTGCGATTTGCTTAACAGAACCAAAATCAATTAAAAAGGGTAGTTTGTCAGCATCATGCTGAATAATATTATCCGGGGAAATATCGCGGTGAATTAAATTTTTTGAGTGGATGTATTCTAAAACTGGTAAAAGCTGAAATAGCAGTTGAGTAACTTCGGCTTCGGTAAAATTTTTACCTTGTTGCTGACGCGATATCAATATTTCTTCGTAGGTTTGACCTTTGATATAATCTTGGACTAAAAATAAAGATGGATTCCCGCCCAAATCCGTTCGCAGGAGCTCTCGAAAACGGGGGATTTGGGGGTGTTGGAGGTGGTAAAGCATACTCGCTTCGCGATCGAACAATTCGGCCGCTTTCGGGCTGTGAACCACCGGAGAAAACTCTTTGAGCACGCAATGTTCGTTGTAGCGGTTGATATCTTCGGCGAGGTAAGTGCGGCCAAAGCCGCCCCGGCCTAATTCGCGGAGAATGCGGTAGCGTTTTTCGAGAGTCGAACCGGGGGCGAGGAGGGAGGAGTTAGACATAAACCACGGCAAATTGTTCGATTTGGGGAGTCGCCGAGCACAGTATAGCTTATTGTAGCTAAGTTTGTTTGAATTTCAGGGCGATCGCTTTTTTTGCGATGGATGAAGGAGAAGAGACACTTTGGTTAAGATTCAGTAGCTACAGGCTATCGTAGGCGTGAGTTTTACCAACCATCTATGTTAGAAACCAAAAATATAATAAACCCGCCCCCACCCTTTGGTTAAGATTCATTATCTACAGGATATCGTAGGGGCGGGTTTTACCAAGCATCTATGTTAGAAACCAACAATATAGTAAACCCGCCCCCACCTAACGACAAATCCAAATCTACATTTTTGGCATTCGATCGAACATCAGGTTAATCTGGATTATCTGCTGTGTGGGGCGGGTTTATATAAATTGTTCGTGAACATCAAATATTGTTGGTAAAACCCGCCCCTACAGGCTTTTTTATTGTCTGGTTTGATCGCCTATCGAGAATTTACAAATCTCGATGTGTAAATTCCTTAGCATCTTTCCCCACATAACTCGCGGCAACATGGCCATCCCCAACAACTCGATACTTATAGGTAATCAACCCCTCTAAACCGACAGGCCCGCGAGGCGGCATTTGCTGGGTGCTAATCCCCACTTCTGCACCGAAACCGTAGCGAAAACCGTCGGCAAATCGAGTCGAACAATTGTGATAAACTCCGGCCGCATCGACTCCATTTAAAAAAGTTTCGGCGACTTCGCTGTCTTCGGTGACAATGACATCTGTATGTCTGGAACCATATGTATTGATATGGTTAATTGCCTCTTCCACAGAATCTACTATTTTGATTGACAAAATCAAATCGCTGTATTCTGTAGACCAATCCGCTTCATTTGCTTCGGCAATATTTTCGAGGATGGCGCGAGTTTTTTCGTCTCCCCGCAGTTCGACTTTTTTCTGCTGCAAAGCTGCTGCAACAGCGGGCAGGAATTTGGGGGCGATCGCACTGTGAACTAACAAAGTTTCAATCGCATTGCAGGCGGCTGGATACTGAGTTTTTGCATCTACAGAAATCTCTACTGCTTTCTGAATATCCGCCGCTTTATCGGCGTACAAATGACAAATGCCGTCGGCGTGCCCCAACACGGGAATTCGGGTATTTTCCTGCACGAACCGCACGAAGGAATTAGAACCTCTGGGAATAATCAAATCTACATATTCATCCATTTTGAGCAGTTCGATTGTTTCTTCCCGCGTGGTGAGCAACTGCACGACTTCTGGATTAACCGCAGTTTCTGCTAATGCTTGATGTATCACTTTTGTCAATATTTCGCAGGAACGAACAGCTTCTTTGCCACCTTTGAGAATGACGCCATTTCCAGATTTTATTGCCAAGGATACTATCTGAATTAACGCCTCTGGGCGCGCTTCAAAAATAATTCCTAAAACGCCCAAAGGACAGGTGATGCGCTTCAGAATTAATCCTGTATCCAATTCACGGTGAATTTGCACGACACCGATCGGATCTGGGAGTTTCGCAACATCTCGCACGCCAGCGATCGCACTTTTCAACTTGCTCTCATCCAACTTTAGGCGATCGTACAGCGGTTTGGCAATTCCATCCGCCTCAGCCGCCTTGCAGTCAGCCGCATTCGCCGCCAAAATATCCGGCGCCGCAGCTTCTAAAGCTTTCGCAATAGCTTCAATAGCTTGATTTTTAGCCTCAGCGGACAAAACTGCCAATTTTCTAGCAGATACGCGCGTTTTTTGGGCAATTTCAATAATAGACATGGCAGTAACTTTTAAATAGTTTTGAGTTTTGGGTTTTGGATTTTGAGTTTTGAATTGAATTCGCACAAATAAATTTCGGAGTGGTTTTCAGTCTTAACAATTTTAGAGGAAATTCTCTATTTTTGTTGAGACCCCTTACAGCCATTCGCATTAACAGGTTAAAACAGTGAAGTATAGATAAAATCTCACGATCATTGCCATTTGTCAATAACCTTTGGAGATTATTATGTCATCTCATGCTCCTTTACGCAAGGCAGGGCGATCGCGCAAAGCCGGCGTTAAACTGATACAGAGATGCGGGTTAAGCTGTGTTGCATTTAGATTGCCTATGGTATTAGAGAGGGAGAGGGGGAGAAGGGGAGAGAGAGCATCTCAATGAAAGCCGCCCTCCGCTAGAAATTCGAGTTAGGAGTCAGGAGTCAGGAGCCAGGAGAAAAGAGGAAGAAGGAAGAAGGAAGAAGGAAGGAGCCAGAAGAAGTGTTTTTACAAATATGAGATGCTCCCAGGGGAGAGAGGGAGAGGATTTGACGATTTTTGATCGGGACTCGAAATATACAATTTAAATGCACAACAGCTTATACCTTCTCTTCTGATTTGAAATTGCTAGACCGAACGGGAATGATTTATCTGCGCTATGCTTCTCGTTTTGGGCCAATTGGTAATTTTATGTTTGGCATGAAACGGGTTAAAAGTTTGATTGGGATGGATGTTAGGACTTTGGGTTGGTTCCGCCTGGGTGTTGCACCTTGGATGAATTTGATTCAGCTTGAAAGCGATAGCGGTACGGTGGTTAACAGTTATCACCGCTTCAGGTCTTTTGTGAGGAGTATCGGTGCGATAGTTCTTGGTATTGCGGCGCTATTTGTTTGATTTTCCGCTTAACAGTTGACAGGTAAAACGTTTTAAGTTAAATATTATTAAGCTCGCATTTTCGAGCTTCTTTTTTTTGTTACATACGGTACTATCGAATTTAATACCGCTCTCAATTATCTTTTTTTGGGCTTAAAATAGTGAGTTTACGAACTGCTTTAGATGTGTTAGCTAAGGGGCGTGATATAGCAATCTTTGCAGGAGTGGTAAATTTTTGATCCCACCCCAACCCTCCCCTTATCAAGGGGAGGGAGTAAGAAATTCACAAATGATTTAGGATGCCTATAGGGCTCTTGTAGCAGCAAAAAAAGAATAAAGGAAGAAGTAAAAAACGAGATAGGTAATCTTATGGTGGGAAGGAAGTAATTCAGTTATGAGCAAACATGACAGTCAAAATTGCTACAATCAGTTTTTTGTTGATAGTATTAAGTTTAGCAGTCAGCAACCCCAGCCAGAAACTTAGGGGTAACTTAACAAATTTGACCGCCCAAACGGAAAACCAGGACAAAAAAAATACCATGCAACGTATTCTCGATGACAGCGCAAAATTAGAAAAACTAGCTGGCAATTTCCAATTTATAGAAGGCCCAATTTGGCATCCAGACGGCTTTTTGCTGTTCAGCGATATTCCCGCAAATATTATCTATAAATTCGCATCAAATCAGCAAGTTGAGGTATTTCGCAGCCCTTCGGGAAAAGCCAACGGCAATACTTTAGACAAAGAAAACCGCCTACTTACTGGCGAACACGAAAATCGCCGCGTATCCCGCACAGAAAAAGACGGCAAAGTTATCACACTGGCGGATAGATACGAGGGAAAAAGGCTCAACAGTCCGAACGATTTGGTTGTTAAATCCGATGGTAGCATTTATTTTACCGATCCGTCCTACGGTGTTAGTAAAGACCAGGAAGAATTGGGCTTTTACGGTGTTTACCGACTGGCACCCGACGGAAAATTAACTCTGCTGGTTAAGGATTTGGTGCTGCCGAATGGCATCGCTTTTTCACCCGACGAGCAAAAACTTTATGTCAACAATTCGGAAGCGGGATACATTGCTGTTTTCGATATAAAACCGGACGGAACTGTTACCAACCAGCAGCGTTTTGCGGAGTTAAAAGATGCTAGTCAAGGCGGAGTTCCCGACGGTTTAAAAGTTGATGTAGAGGGGAATGTTTACAGCACCGGGCCGGGGGGAGTGTGGATTTTCTCGCCGGATGGTAAGCTTTTGGGGAAGATTTCTGTACCTGAGACGGCGACTAATTTGGCTTGGGGAGAAAGCGATCGCAAAACGCTTTATATTACGGGAAGTACAAGTCTGTATCGGATTCGCCTTAAAATTGCCGGTGTGCGGGCTGGAAAATAATCTAAAATAGGGCGAAGTTGAAAATAAAGCGGTTTGTCGTGAGGACTTTATTCCTTACGGCAAACACTTTTTATTAGGGGTAATTGACCTGGCATAATATAATCCTACTTGTCAAAATCAGTCATTCCCAATTCTAAAATCTCCAATCTAAAATCTAAAATGGTATTAATAGCTCGGTTGCACAAATTTCTAACTGCTACAGTCGATCGCACATCCCGATCGCACACCATATTTTGGTTGACTCTGAGCTTGACATTTGCCGCCATCTATGCTATTTTAGGACTCAAGCAAGCCTTTAGCGGTGAGTATATCGTGCAAGACGATGCGAGGCAGCACGTTTTCTGGATGATGCGGTTTGTCGATCCTGAATTATTCCCCAACGATTTCATTGCTAATTACTTTCAATCTGTCGCCCCCGCAGGATACAGCACGCTCTACAAATTAGCCGCAACAATTGGCATTCATCCGCTATTTCTTCACAAAATATTGCCGCTATTTCTCGGCTTAATCTCCACTTATTACTGTTTTGGCCTGTGTCTAGAAATGCTGCCAGTGCCGATGACTGGATTTATTGCATCTTTGCTGTTAAATCAGCATATGTGGATGACTGATGATTTGGCTTCCACAACGCCAAGAGCTTTTATATATCCGATATTTCTGGCTTTTTTATATTATTTGTCGCGCAGTTCCTTGCTGCCTTGTTTGGGAGCGATCGCCCTGATCGGACTATTCTATCCTCCTTACGCCTTGGTTGCTGCTGGAATTTTAGTTTTGCGGCTGCTATGCTGGGAAAATGGCGGTTTGCGCTTGTCGGGCGATCGCACAAATTACCTATTTTGCAGTACAGGTTTGGGAGTAATCTTTTTAGTAATGCTGCCCTATGCCTTAGATAACTCTGAATTTGGCCCAACTTATACCGCAGCAGAAGCCAAGCAAATGGGCGAATTTGCACCAGACGGCAGAAGTCCTTTGTTTCATCCAAACCCCAAAGATTATTGGTTGACAGGGCGGGGCAGCGGGATGTTTCCCAAGTCGCTGTTTACGCCTGTAACTCACTGTGTCGGATTGTTATTTCCGCTACTGCTGTTTTTGCGATCGGTTTTTCCCTTAGCAAATCAGATTCAACGCCAAATCTGGCTTTTGCTTCAGCTATTTTTAGCATCCTCGGCGATGTTTTTTGCTGCTCATGCTACCCTTTTAAAGCTGTATCAACCAGGTCGCTATACAGCCTACAGCTTGCGATTTATTGTTGTTTTGATAACTGCGATTTCCCTAACTTTAATTATCGATGGAGTCGGTCATTTGGCATTAAAAAGCGCAACAACCTTTGATGTAAAAAATCTAGTTGCACTAATTACGACAGCGACAATCGCTATCGCCGTTGTCCTTTATCCCTGCTTGGTCAAAAAATTTCCCACCGTCGGGTATGTCGAAGGTAAAATGCCGGATTTGTACAAATTTTTTGAGCAACAACCTAAAGATACCCTGATTGCTTCAATCGCGGCAGAGACGGATTATTTGCCAACATTTAGTCAGCGTTCGGTTTTAGTGGCAAAGGAATATGCAGTGCCTTATCAGAAAGGCTACTACAGCAAATATCAGCAGCGAGTTAACGATTTAATTCGCGCTCAATACACTCCCGATCGAGCTGTCTTGCAAAACTTCATTAACAGCTATGGAGTTGATTTTTGGATGCTCGATCGCCATGCTTTGAGTCTTCAGTATGTAAAGGATGATGGCTGGCTAAATCAATTTGATTCTATACCGGAGGCGAGGCTTTCTATCGAACAAGGGAAAATTCCCGCCTTAGCTTCAGCAATGGCAAGCTGTGCTGTTTTTCAGAATGAAATTGTAGTGGTGTTGGATGCGTCTTGTATTGTGAAATAGGCTGGAAGTTAAGACGAGGCAGAGCCTTGGGATATGTGTTCTTAGGAAGAGCCTGGGAACTAGAAATAACTGTTCGGATTCCTCAGCTACATTTGCTGCATGGATATTCTGTAGGAGCGATCGCCCAATGCGTTATAATGCCGATAAGAGATAATGGTGCGGGTCAATGACACAAATTCTCGATCGCGAAATTCTCGATGGGCGAGTGGTGCTCAACGGCACTTGGGAGCAATTCAAATTAATCCAGAAGGTTTCGGAAGCTTCCCCTGGCATAAAGTTGTCTTTTTTCGCAGGGGCGATCGAGATTCTGATGCCGGGATTCCAACACGAAAATTTTTCGGAAATCATTGGTTACTTGGTGACCACTTTTCTGCTGCAACAAGGTATTAAGTTTTACCCTTCTGGTTCAATGACGCAGGAGAAGACGCCAGAAGCTTCTACTCAAGCAGACAAATCGTTTTGTTTGGGAGAACCTAAGTTGATTCCCGATTTGTCGATCGAGGTGGTTTATACTAGCGGTGGACTGAGCAAGTTGCCAAAATATCGGGCTTTGGGCGTGCCTGAAATCTGGTTTTGGGAAGATGGCACGCTGCGGCTGTATCATCTCCGCGCAGATGGCTACGAGCAAGTAATTCAGAGTCAACTGTCAGGATTGGAAACGCTGGATATCGATTTACTAAGACGCTGCATTTTAATGGGTGAAACTGATTTGGCTGAAGCGGTTAAGGTTTTTGGGCCGGGAATCTCGACTGTCTGCGAATGAAATAGACATCTCCAATAATTATTGTGGAACAGGCATCTTGCCTGTTCAAAGCTTGCTTTTTTGGAGATGTTTAATAGAAAATCCAGATACCTGACTTCTTTAATAAATCGGATATTTGCTGTTGCTGGTAAGGAGAAATATAGTCCTTTGTAGGGCAATTCCCCTATGGTTGTCATCCCCTGTGGGTGTCTTCCTGATAAAAGCTGAATATGTATCCGGGGTCAAGTTCGCAGACAATGAAAATTCCACAAAAGCTCGATCGCCAATTATCTCTTGGGCAAAAACATGACAACACTTTACGTCAACCCGCAAACAGGCAGCGATTCCGCAGTCGGCAGCCAATCAGCCCCATTCAAAACTATAGCCCGCGCGATCGGCCGCGCTGCATCAGGAACTACGATTCAGTTAGCACCGGGAACTTATAGCGCAGCTAGCGGCGAACAATTCCCCTTGGAAATTCCATCGGGAGTAAAAGTTATTGGCAATGAAACTAACAAAGGTAGAGGCATTCTGATTCAAGGAAGTGGCAAATTTGTCAGTCCCACCGCTGCCGGCCAAAATATCACGATACTGCTAGCAACTAATTCCCAATTGCGCGGAGTAACTGTCACCAATCTCGATAGTCGCGGCACGGGAGTCTGGATTGAGTCAACTTCTCCGACTGTGGCTAACTGCACTTTCACACTTTGTAACCCACATTCCGCACCCCCAACTGGCACATACGCGGATTGAGGAAGTAAAAGTGAATCATCGGAGATAATAATGA